>DYNS01000314.1 GCA_020720965.1 Anaerolinea sp.
CTTCATCATTCGTAACCTGCAAGCCGCCCTGCTCACCATCCCGCCTCTTTACCGGGAAGCCGCCGCCACCCTTGGCGCAACCCCCTGGCAGGTTTGGCGCAGTGTAGATTTTCCCATCCTCTCCCGCGCTGCCCTTTCCGCCGCTGCCTTCGCTTTCACCATCTCCATGGGCGAGTTCGGCGCGGCGACACTCCTTGCCAGACCGGAATACCCCACCCTGCCCATGGCAATTTACCGCTTTCTTTCTCAGCCCGGCGCGTTAAACTATGGGCAGGCAATGGCAATGGCGACCCTCCTCATGCTCTTAACCGGGCTTTGCATCTGGCTCATCGAGCGCCTGCGGGTGGGCAACGGGTTATAAGGACAACATGCTCACATTGCAACACATTCACCAATCTTTTGATGGCAAGCCCCTTTTGCAAGGGATTTCTCTCTCCCTCCGCCCCGGAGAAACTCTTTGTCTGCTCGGCGCTTCCGGCTCTGGTAAATCCACCCTTTTGCGTATCATCGCCGGTTTGCAAAAACCGGAAAGTGGAGAAGTGCGCTGGGAAGGCGAATCTCTCGCCGGGATACCCCCTCATCGGCGCGGATTTGGGCTGGTCTTTCAGGATTACGCCCTCTTCCCCCACCTCACCGTTGCCGAGAACGTGGCATTCGGCTTGCGGATGCAAGCCAACCGGCGTGTTTCCTTTGGGCGCAAATCCCCTGCTCAGGCGCAGTTGACTCAACGGGTGCAAGAAACCCTGGCGCTTGTTCACCTTTCCGGCTTTGAGAAGCGCCGCGTAACCGACCTTTCTGGCGGTGAGCAGCAGCGGGTTGCCCTGGCACGCGCTCTCGCCCCCTCCCCCCGTTTGTTGATGTTTGATGAGCCTTTGGGCGCGTTAGACCGCGCCCTCAAAGAGTCTCTCCTTGCGGAATTGCGCCGCATCCTACGCCGGACGCAAATCCCCGCCATTTACGTCACCCACGACCAGCAGGAAGCCTTTACCCTGGCAGACCGGGTTGCCCTGCTGCGTGACGGGCAGCTGATTCAGGTGGATTCCCCGCCCCAGGTTTTTGCAAACCCGGCGGACGGGTGGGTGGCTTCTTTTTTGGGGCTTGGCAGCGTGTTCAGGGGGCAGTTCCTCGCTGGGGTGTGGCAAACCCCCCTCGGCGATTTCTTCCAAAAAGATTTTTCCCCCACCCCGCCAGAGAATCGCCCCCTCTCCCTTTTGCTGCGCCCGCACGCCCAAGAGACTCCGCAGGGACAGGTGCGCGGCAGGGTGACGGATGTGGTTTTTGAGGGGGAGTATTTTCGGGTGGAGTTGGAGGGCGCGTATTGGTTTTTGCTCCCATCGGCGCCGCCCCTGGGCGCACAAGTCTTTTTGCGTGTGGAGGCGCAAATTTTATGAACGAACCTATCACCGTTATTAAGCGCAACGAAACCGGCGCAGAAACCTGGCGTTACGAGGGTTTTGTCTTGCACCGCGAGCCGGGTCTGGTGCGCTTGCAAGCCCTCTTTAACCGGGACGATTTGCCCTTTCAGGACATTGTTTTGCGCCACCATGACCGTTTTGTAGAAACCTTCTTTTTAGACCGTTGGTACAACATTTTTGAAATTCATGACCGGGAAGATGACCGGGTGAAGGGTTGGTATTGCAATTTTGCCTTTCCGGCGGTGTTGGAGGGCGAAAACGCGATTTCGTACTGCGATTTATCTCTCGATTTGTGGGTTTCTGCCAGCGGAAAGCGAACATTTTTAGACTGGGACGAATACGCCCGCCTGCGTCTGAATGCTTTTACCCGCCGCAAGGTGCGCGAAGCCGCCTACGAACTGCTTGCCCTGAGCGATTCGTTTTTTGCGGTTTAAAAGCAAAATCGGGAGAGGCAACCTCCCCCGATTTTGCTTTTTTTCTACAGGCTCTGCAAACCTTGGATAAGAGCATCTCCAAAGTTCCAGCCCAATACCAGGACGAGCAGGCAGCAGCAGCACAACAAAACCGCAACGCTGATGCCGATGATGAGACCGGTGTTATTCTTTTTGGGTTGTTCCGGGGTATTGTAGGCGATTGGCTCTTGCATATTCTTTTCTCCTTCTAGGTTTTGGGTTGCGCCGCCCGCCCCCACAGCCACCAAATGAAGAGAGCGGCGGTGAGAACCAGCAGGGTGGCGACTATGACAGGGACGAGGATGGCAAGCAGGGAGGTGATGGTGGAAAACACATCCTCCGCAATGCTTACAGGGACGTTGCCCGCGCCGCCTGTTGTGGCGGTGACTGCCGGGCGTACAAAGACTGCTTTGGCGGTGTGTACCCCGCCTGCCACAAATAAGCCGGAAGCCAGCGCAATGACCGGGCTTACATCCGTAATCACTTTGGCGGCGGCGGCAAAGGCGACTGCCCCCGCTGCCGGGCGCACGAAGGTCTGAATGGCGTCGTTGATGTGATTAACGGCTGGTACTTTATCCGCCAGGAACTCGATGAGGATGAGAACGCCGAGCAGGATGAGTATCCAGGGGTTGGCGAGGGTGTCAAAGGGCGCATTGAGTTTTAGCGCCTGCGGGGCAAAGTGCGCGGTTGCGCCAATGATAAACAACGGGATGTAGGCGTTCAGCCCGGCGCTGGCAGAAAGCCCAAAAGCAGAGAAAATTCCGAGCAAAAGTTCCATAAGCGCTCCCTTTTGAGTGATTGGATTATATACGCTCTACTTGCCGTTTGGTTAAGGCAAAGGAAAACCTCCCCAGGTTCCCGTCAGCCAGAGTCGGAACAAATCTATGACTGTGATTTGCAGCAGGGCAACCGTCAGCCCGGCGAGCAGGGCTACCCACGCCTCGCCCAGGTGCAAAAAACTATTCTCCTGCCGCATCAACATCAGCCACAGCATGGCGTACACCAGGCTGAGCAGTAGCAGCACCCCTCCGGCACTGAGAAACGCTGCGGGGTACAGAACCAGGCTCCACTCCGGCAGCAGCAGTAGATTCATCAACACGGCGAGGGCGACCAAGGCGGCAAAATCTTTACCTCGCCCCAAAACTGGTTTGTCGTTCCAGTTTTGCCAAAAAGTTTGGTTAAACGAAATATATAAAGCGGTGGAAATTGCCAGACCCATGCCCGTACCGGTGAAGAGGCGCAGGGTGTTGTTGGGGATGTAAAGGTTGGGCAAAAAGTCCAGCGCTCCGGGGCGGCTGCTTTTGATGAGATACAGATACGAGTTGCTCCCATCCACCGCAAAGGCAAGCCCGAACAAAACAAGCGCGGCAAGCGCCCACTTTGGCGGAGTCCCCGCCTGACGCGGGTATCGAACCGCCAAAAACGCCATCCCCAGCACAGCCCCCAAATACATGCCGGAACAGCGGGCGCAAAGCGGCATTTGCCGCCCGTCTATGGAAAAGGAACGCTCCTCCAGCCGATGACAAACGGCATAACCGATGGCGTCGGCTTTTTCCAAAATTCCCGGCGGAGCAATTTGTAAAAAGGCAAAAATAAGAGCGGCGGCGGCAACAGGAACCAGCCAGGAGGCAATTTTGTGGGCAAGGGGTTGTTTTTGCATCGCGTCATTATATAGACAACCTCCCCCAGGCACAAGCCATACTTCGGTTTTGCATTATCATTGAAGCGAAAGGAGATTCTATGCGTATTCGCCTCTTGATATTGACCTTCCTCGGCTTTAGCCTGCTCGCCGCCTGCGGAACCGTGACTCAGCCTCTGGCAGAGCCTACCGCCACCCTTCTCCCCACATCCACCCTTACCCCAACCCCCAGCATC
>DYNS01000026.1 GCA_020720965.1 Anaerolinea sp.
ATCCACCCCGGCGGCGGCAACCGCCTGACGGATATTCTCCACCGTTGCAGAGGCCGCGGTGATGACGTGCGCTTCCACTTCCAGGCGGTAGCCGTGCATCCCAATCGGGTGATGAATGCCGTCCTCACCATCCAGGCTAAAGCCGCGCTGAATGACGTGGATAATCTCCCGGCTGTTGGGGATGGCAACCGTGCGGGCGGCTTCCAGGGCGCGTTCCACATCCGTCTCGTTGACGTTGTGTCCGGTAACGGCAACCACGCCTCGGCTATTAACCGAGGAAACATGCGCCCCGGCAAGGCTCACCAGCGCCGAATCAATCTTCAGCCCGGAACTTTGCTCGGCTTGCGCCACAGAGCGGGCAATAGACTGGGAGGCGGCGGTCAGGTCCACAATCACGCCTTTGCGGATTCCCTCCGAAGGTTCAATGCCCACGCCCATAATCCGCAGCGAGTCATCTTCTTCCACCCTCGCCACCAGGGTGCAGATTTTTGTTGTGCCTACGTCTATGCCTACAACAATATTATCCATACCTGTTTCACTCGTTAAGGCGGTAAAAGGGCGCGCCAGGGTAAGAGACGCTAATGAGCGCCGGGGTTGCGCCGCGTTGGGATAAGTTTTGCAGCAAAACCTGGTAGGTTTGCAGTTTCATAGCCATATCGCCATCTGTCTGACCAAAATATGCCTGCCAGCCGCGTGGGTCTTGCCAGCCCAGCCCATATTGCGGGTCGTAGATGAGGCTGGAGCCTTCTGGCAGTTGCGGGGCAAGGGTGAGCAAGGCGGCGGTGAGGTGGTATGCCAAAAAGGGACGCGCTCCGAGTACCTGGTTCGGGTCAAAATTGGCAGGTAGAGGCGGGGCGCCGGTGGCAGTGATGGAGATGAGACCTTCCACCGTGCCGCGAGGCGGAAAGGCAAAGCCCTGAGCATCTACCCACACGGTTTGCCCATCTTGAGTCCAGGCGGCGATGGGTTGGCGTTCCGAGACGGTGATGGTCACATCGGCGGGTAAGCCAACTTGCACATATACGCCATAAATTTCTGGAAAGGCAGACATGATATTGTATTCGATTTGCGCCGGGTTGAGTAAGACAACGGGCTGATTGAGAATGCCTGAAACCGAATTAATATCCTGAGTTGTCACCCGTCCATTACCGTACACTTGGGCTTCGCTGACGCGGAAGAAGGGGTTGCTGAACAAAATGTAAGTCGCCACAAGCGCCAGAGAAAGCAATAGCCCGGAAAGCCAACGCAGACCAAAATGGAAGGAAGGCAGCACCAAAGAGGGCAGGCGGAATGCGCCAGGAGCGCCCCGCCCTGCCCCACGCGCATAGGGGTTGGTAACGGCAACATCGTAGCGGGCACGCAGGCGGCTGCGGGAGGTTGCGGCGCTGATTCGAGGCGGCAGAGCGGAGGAGGGCTTGGGCGCGGCAGAAGGCTTGGGCTGGCTGATTCGCTTTTTGGCGGGTTTGCCTTGCCCGTTCTGTTGTTCTTCCCGGCGGCGGCGCAAGGCTTCGGCACGGGTTAAGGTCAGTCGGTCTGGACTCATGCGCGTCTCCGGTAGGTGTGAAGGCTGCGGGCGCGTTCGGCTTTGCTCTCCTGTGCCAGTTCCACAAGGCGCTGCACCAAGTCGGCATAAGAAAGCCCGCTCGCCTGCCATAATTTGGGATACATGCTGATATTGGTAAAGCCAGGGATGGTGTTAATCTCGTTCAGGTACACCTTGCCCTCCTGGCTGAGGAGGAAATCCACCCGCGCCATGCCCTGCACACCGACAGCCTGACAGGCGCGAAGGGCATATTGGCTCACCTGCCGGGCTTGTTCCGCGCTGAGGGGGGCGGGGATGAGGGCTTGCGAACCTTCCAGGATGTATTTGGCTTCGTAAGAGTAAAAATCTGCGCCGGGGAGTATCTCCCCCGCCACCGAGGCTTGCAGGGTGTGATTACCCAAAATGGCAATTTCTATCTCGCGGGGGTTGGGAATGCCCTGCTCCACCAAAATACGGGTGTCGTATTGGGCGGCTTCCATCAAGCCTTCTAGCAGGTCGGCGCGGGTGCGGCATTTGGTCACGCCCACCGAGGAGCCGAGATTGGCAGGTTTGACAAAGAGCGGGTAAGGCGCAACCGCCTCGGCGCGGGCGAGCGCCTGGGGCAGGTCTTCTTCCACTTCGTGCCTTAGCAGCAGGGCTTCTGCCACAACCGGAATGTTTTGGGCGCGCATCACCTGCTTGAAGATGCCCTTGTCCATCCCTACGGCGGAGGCGGTTACGCCCGCCCCAACATAGGCAACATCTGCCAGTTCCAGCAAGCCCTGCAACGCGCCATCCTCGCCAAAAGTGCCGTGCAGGACGGGGAAGTAGACATCCACATCGGCGTAGGGTCGCAGGGCAGCGCCATCGGTAAGGTAAAGCCCAGGGCGGGATGGGTCTGGCAGCAGGCAGACGGGTTGCAAACCTTCGGTTTTGCCCTGCTCAAAGGCGCTAAGAGCCTCCTCGCCGGTAAGCCAGGCGCCTTCCGGGGTGATTCCCACCTGGAGGATGCGGTAGTTTTGCGGGTTAAGGGCAGAAAGCACCGAACGCGCAGAAAGAAGCGAGACTTCATGCTCGCCGGAGCGCCCGCCAAAGAGCAGGGCAAGGGTTTGTTTCTGCGCTTGGTTTACCATTCTCCAACCATCTCCACTTCGGTTTCTAACTTGACGTTAAATTGTTGCTGCACGGTTTGCTGTGTCAGAAAAATCAGTTCTCGCAGGTCTTGGGCGGTGGCGTTGCCCAGGTTGACGAAAAAATTAGCATGAATGGGGCTAATTTGGGCGTTACCCAGGCGTTTGCCCTTTAGCCCGGCGGCTTCTATCAACCTTCCGGCATAGTCGCCGGGCGGGTTTTTGAACATGGAACCCATGCTCGCGCCGGGGGGTTGGCTGGCTTTGCGGCGGCGGGTAAATTCTTCCATTTTGGATTGAATTTGCGCCGGGTCGCCGGGGGCGAGGCGGAATTGCGCCGCGAGAAGGAGGGCGGGGGTCTCTGCCCGTTTGAGGGCGCTGGAGCGATAAGCGTAGCCCATTTGGGCGGGGCTAAGGCGCTGCTCTCCCTGCCGGGTGAGCGCCTCTGCCCAAAGCAGGTCGGTTGCCACTTCGCCGCCGAATGCCCCGGCGTTGCCATAGACCGCGCCGCCCACCGTGCCGGGGATGGTGACTGCCCATTCCAGCCCGGTGAATGCCTGGGCGGCGGCAGCCCTTGCCAGGCTGGAGAAAGAAGCGCCGGATTCTGCCCAGATGGCGGGTTCGGCGCCGGGGCGAATCTCCTGCCTTTTGGCGCGGTTCAAAATCACAACCCCGCGAATGCCCTTATCGCTGACGAGGAGGTTGGAGCCAGCCCCCAGCAGGGTGAAGCCCTGCCCATGCGCCCAACAAATTTGGGCGGCTTGCCGAAGAGCATCCAAGGAGCGGGCGGTGAGGAGCAGGTCGGCAGCGCCGCCAATGCGCGCAGAGGTGTAAGGCGCGAGCAAGGCGTTTTCTTGCGCGTCTTTTTCAAAGTGGCGGCACAGTTCGGCGGCGAGGGAGGACATGGTTTAGCCGGGCAGATTCTCTTTGATGCGAGTGATGAGTTTGTTGACGAGGCGGCGTGCCTCTTCTTTTTGGGCGGCGGGTTGGGGGTCCGGCTCTGGAAGGTCACCCAAAACGCTTTTGAGGGAGGGCAGGGTGACGCTTTCCGCTTCGTACACAATTTCTTTCTTTTTCATTGGCTTGCCTCTTTCTCCTGTAGGGCTTGCAAAACCTGGGTGCTTACCTGGTCGGCATCTCCGGCAGAAAGCACCATAAGAACGTCTCCGGGGCGCAGGGTGGCTTGCAAATAAGCGGTGATTTGCGCCAGGGTGGGCAAAAAGTGGGCAGAAGGGTGATTCATGGCTTTTACAACCCGCTCGGCGGAAAAGTCCTGGGCGGGTTCGCGGGCAACGTACACTTCGCTGACGATGACTTCGTCCGCTTCGGGGAAGGATGCCGCGAATTCTTCAAACAGGGTTTGGGTGCGGGAGTAGGTGTGGGGCTGCCAAACTGCCACAATACGGCGGGATGGGTAACGGGCGCGGGCGGCATCCAACGTGGTGCGGATTTCGGTGGGGTGATGGGCGTAGTCGTCTATCACCGTAACACCGCCCGCTTCGCCGCGCAGGTCGAAGCGCCTGCCCGTGCCTTCGTAGGTGGAGAGGGCTTCGGCGGCGTCTTTGAGGTTGTAGCCGAGCAGACCCATGACCGCCAGGGTTGCCAATGCGTTGCGGACGTTGTGCAAGCCGGGCATTTGCAATTGAACCGCCGAAACGTAACCGGGGGCGGCTTGCAAACGCGCCAGGCAGTTGAAGGTGAATCCGCCGCGCTGATTGACCATGATGTTTTGGGCAAGAACCCATTCTCCGGCTTCGGTGCGGGCGCTTTCGGCAATACGGTAGCCGACTACTCGCTTGGCGCGGGCACGGGCATCTGCCATCAGTTGGTTCGCGCCTTTATCTTCTCCGCAAGCAACAAGAGCGCCGTTGGCGGGCAGAAGTTCGATAAATTGCAAAAAGGCGGCGTAGAAATCTTCGGCGGTGGGGTAACAATCCGGGTGGTCGTGTTCCACGTTGGTAACAACGGCGATGCGGGGTTTTAGCCCCAAAAACATGCGGTCGTATTCATCGGCTTCGATGACGAAATGCTCTCCCTGCCCGGCGCGGGCATTGGCACCCAGATTTTTCATCACCCCGCCCACGATGAAGGAGGGGGATGCGCCGAGCTGCTCCAGCGCCCAGGCAACCATGCCGGTTGTGGTAGTTTTGCCGTGAGTTCCGGCTATGGCGATGCCGGTTTTGGCTTGCATCATCTGACCGAGAAAGTCGGCGCGTTTATAAACGGGGATGCCCAGGCGGAGGGCTTCTTGCACTTCGGGGTTTTCATCTGGCACGGCAGAGGAGCGCACGACCCAATCGCTGCCCTGCACCTGAGCAGGGGCATGACCCAAATAGACGCGCACGCCCGCTTTTTGCAATTCCAGCGCCAGGGGCGAGAGAGTACGGTCGCTACCCGTGACGGTATAACCCTGCTCCAACATGAGCCGGGCGATGGCAGAAAGCCCACTGCCGCCAATGCCGATGAAGTGAACTTGAGTCATTAGATGAAAACAACCAGCACGAAGATGAACGCCAACATGACCGCAAAGTAAATGGTCGGTTCACCGAGCAGGCGGGGCGCAAGCATGGGGATTAACTCCAGCGCGGCGTCTCCCATCGTTGTACCCGGCACGGGAGCGGTGATGTAGGTGAAGGGGTAATAGGCTTGGTCGAGATAGAACCAGACCGAGCCAATGACGAGATATCCGTTGAGAGCGCCGAGGACGAAGCCCAGCAGGCTATCTTGCAGTTTTTCGCGGGCGGCTTTGCTGGCAAAACGCGGCAGCGCCACCGACTGATAACCGAAGAAGACCAGCACCAGCATAATGATGATGCGTACCCAGAACATGGAAATTCCATCGGCGGGGAGGGTGTTTACAACCGGGACGTAGCGCTCCAGCAGGCGGCTAAACGCCAGGGCAAGGATAACGCTGAAGGATACGAGGAGTTCCTTTGCCCAGCCGCGAAAGATGCCGATGAGCCCAAAGATGGATACAAGAAGCCAAAAGGTGAAGTTAAGACTTATCATGCCTGTCTCCTGCCAGTTCGATTAGGTTTCTGGCAATTTCTTCTGCGGAAGAGGGTGTGTGCAAGGCGCGCATTGCTACGCGCATCGATTCTAGTTTTTCGGGGGCTTCGAGCAGTTTTTCCAGGGTGAGGAGCAGCCCGCTGCCCAGTTTGGCATCTTCCAACGTGAGGGCGGCGCCCCGGTTGGCGAGATAATCTGCGTTGACTTTTTGGTAGCGCCAGGCATACGGGTACGGAACCAGGATGGCGGGCAAACCAAAAAAGGGGTATTCTCCCAATGCGGAGGCTCCTGCACGGGAAAGCGCCAGGTCAGCGGCGGCGAGGGCGGCGCCCATGTCCTCGTGCAAGTAGGGGTATGGGTGGTAGAGGGCGGCTTGGGCGGGGGAAAGCCCGCTTTGGGCTTGTTGGGCTTCCTGCCAGCCACTTTCACCGGAAATATGAATCACCTCCAGCAGGTTGAGCAGGGCAGGCAGGTTGGACCAAACGGCACGATTGATGGAAAGAGCGCCTTTGCTGCCGCCAAAGACCAGCAGAACCGGTTTTTGCCCCAGAATGCCGAGGTGTTGACGGGCTTGGGCTTTTTGCCAGGTTTGCAGGTTGGGGCGCAGGGGGTATCCGCTCACCCGCAAATCGGCGGTGGGGGCAAAATAGGGGCGCGATTCTTCGGCGGTGAGCAAGATTCGGCGGGCAAAGCGCGAGAGGGTCTTGAGCGCCAACCCCGGCTCAATATCTGGCACATAGAGCAGGGAGGGGATTTTGTAACCTGCCAGCGCCATAGGGACGGCAACAAAGCCGCCAGTGAAGAAGAGCGCATCCGGGCGGAAGGCTGCCAAAATTTTGCGGGAAGCCCAAATTCCGCGCAAAATGGCAAGCAGGTTGCCGGGCAGGCGCGCCAAGCCAACCCCATGCAAACCCGCTGCGGGGATGGATTGAAAAGCGACACCAGTCCGCTCTACGAGCCGGGCTTCCATGCCGCCTTCGCCTCCCACCCACAGGGTTTGGGCTTGGGGGTGCAGGGTTTGCAGGGCGTTAAGAGCGGATAAAGCGGGATAAACCCCGCCGCCGGTTCCGCCCGCGCAAATCAACAGTCGCGCCAAAGTTTCTCCATTCCTCTCCAGGTGTCTCCGGCTCAGATTGCCGTGAGACGTTCATCAGAATACCGATGGCTGCCAGAGAGGCAACCATGTTGGAGCCACCCGCGCTGATGAAGGGCAGGGCGTTCCCGGCAAAGGGCATCAAACCCACCATCACCAGCATATTCACAACCGCTTCGGTGGCTATCCAAAAGGTTAAACCGCTTGCCAGCAGGCTGCCCAGCAAATCCGGGGCGTTTCTGGCAATTCGCAAGCCGCGCCACACCAGCAGGACGTATAAGCCAACCGTGCCAAACGCGCCCAGCAGCCCCAGCTCTTCGGTGATGACGGCAAAAATGCTGTCGGTGGGTGGGACGGGCAAACCGGTGAGTTTGGTGTTGGCGCGCCCGATGCCCACGCCGAACCAGCCGCCTTTTACAATGGCTTCAAAAGAGCGCCGGACGTGGTACGAAGACTGTGTGGGGTCTTTAATCCCGTCCAGGTATGCGCCCACCCGCTCTTGCCCGGTGGCGCTGACCTGTACCACCAAAAAGCCCACCAGCAAGGCAAGCAAAAGCAGGAAGGCAATCTGCTTCAAGTCACCGCCCGCCAAAAAGAAGAGCAGCCCCCCCAGCAGAAAGACGGTTGCGGTGGCAGAAAGGTCGGGTTGGACGTAAATCAGCCCGCCGATGGTTCCCAAAATCACCGCGAGGGGGATAAGCCCCCACTGAATATCGTGCAGCTGCTCGCGCTTGGAATGGAGCCAAACCGCCAGATAAATGACAGTGACCACTTTGGCAAGTTCGGAAGGCTGAATGGAGCCGCCCAGCAGGGTTCGCACCGCGCCCAGGCGCATCTCGTTCACAAACAAGACCATCGCCAGCAGGGCAATGGTGCCGACCAGGGCAAACACCGAAAGCCTGCGCCAGTCGTGATAGTCCACCCGCGAGAGCAAAAAAGCCACAACCAGCCCAATGGCAAGCCATAGCAGTTGACGATTAAACATCCGCATTGGCTCGCCATACACTGCCAGCGAGAAATCCCAGGAAGCGGAAAAAACCATCAGCAGCCCAAAGACCAGGGTGGCAATCATCACCAAAAGCAGGGGCAAATCCACCGTGCCGCCCACCTTACGCGCCGCGCCCAGCGAAGCCGTCGAAGGGTTGGCTCCTACCGCAGTGTCTCTGAAAATTCGAGAACCCATTCTCTAAACCTTTCTCCGCGTTCTTCAAAGTCCTTAAATTCGTCGTAACTTGTGCCGCCCGGCGAAAAAAGCACCACAAAACCGGGCTGCGCCAGGCGGGAGGCGGCAAGAACCGCCTCGCGACAGGTGTTCACCCGCGTAATGCTATATGGCTTGGAGCCTAACACCCTCGCGCCCAGGGCGGTTTCAATCTTCTCGCGTGCCTCGCCAAAGATGACGACATGATCCACCCGCTGACGCACGACCTGAGCAAGCGCCTCCCAGGGCAGGTTTTTGTCTCGCCCGCCCAAAAGCAGGATGAGAGGACCGCCAAAAGACCGAATCGCCGCCAGAGTGCGCTCTGGAGCGGTTGCTATCGAATCGTTGTACCAGTGCGCCCCGCGCCAGGTTCGCACAAATTCCAGGCGGTGCGCCACGCCCTTAAAACCGCTCACCCCGGCACGCATTGCCTCGGCGTTGCAGCCCGCCGCCGCCGCAATGGCGCAAGCCGCCATCACATTCAGGCGGTTATGCTCGCCGCGCAGTTCAATGGCATCTTCCAGCGGCAGGCGCTCGGTTTTACCGTTCTGATTCAGGAAGAAGCGATTCGACTGCTCGTAAACGCCTTCCTCGCCCTCTCGTAGGGGGCTGAACCCAAAGGAAAGCAACCGACCCTTGCGCCTGTCTCGCAAACCCCAGGAAATTTCATCATCCCGGTTCAAAATCGCTGCCGCGCCGGGGGATTGAAAGTCTAACAGGCGGGCTTTAGCGGCGGTATAGGCTTCCATCGTCCCATGCCGGTCCAGGTGATTGGGGGTAATGTTGAGAATGGCGGCAATCTCCGGGGAAACGGTGAGCAGTTCGGATTGGAAGGAAGAAATCTCCAAAACTGCCAGGTCGGCTTCGGTCATTTCATCCACGTAGTTAATCAGCGGGTCGCCCATGTTGCCTCCCACCCACACCCGCCGATATTGGGCGCTCTGCTGCGCCATGCGCCCTACCAGGGTTGTGGTGGTGGTCTTGCCTGCCGAGCCGGTAATGCCGAGGGTTTTGCAAGGCGCGGCTTGCAAGAAGATTTGGGTATCGTTGGAGAGGGGAATACCGCGCCGCAGGGCTTCCTGCACCAGCGGGTTTTCCAGCGGGATACCGCCGGAGAGGCAGAGCAGGTCTGGTGCGGGCTGCAACAGTTCCAGCGGGTGAGCGCCCAAAGACCAGGTAATGCCCGTGTCCGCCATTGCCGCCATTTCTGTTTGCATTTGGTCTGGGCTGCGGCGGTCGTTGAGGGTGACTGCCGCGCCATGCCGCGCCAAATAACGCGCCAGCGCCAGCCCCTGCCGCGCCGCGCCCAAAATAAGCGCCCGTTTTCCATTCCACTGCACTTGTGCCATCTTGCGTATCCTTATACCAGGCTTAAGCCAACGCCAATCAGCGCCGCCAAAAGGCTGATGAGCCAAAACCGCTGTACAATTTGGGTTTCGCTCCAGCCCAAAAGTTCAAAGTGAAGGTGAACCGGTGCCATTTTGAAGAAGCGCCTGCCGCCGGTTGCCCGAAAGTAACCAATCTGAATCACTACGCTGAGAGTTTCCGCCACCGGCACAATGGCAATGAGGGGAAGCACCGCCCACTGACCGGTCATCAGCGCCACGACTGCGATGGTCGCGCCCAGGGAGAGAGAGCCGGTATCACCCATAAACAGTTGCGCCGGGTGAACGTTAAACCACAAAAAACCAAACAGCGCCCCAACCAGGGTGAAAGAGAATTGCGCCAAAAAGGTCTGCCCCTGAATGAGGGCAATAACGCCATAAGCCGCAAACAGGGTGGCGGAAATTAAGCCCGCCAAGCCGTCCAAACCGTCCGTAAAGTTGATGGCGTTGGACATGGCAACGATGATGAAGGCGGCAATGGGGACGTACCACCAGTCAAACGAAACTTCTATAAACACGCCGGGGATGAACAAGCCCGGCACTTCCAGCACATACTTCAGCGCCCAGGCAATGACCCCGGCAATGAGCCACTGGCTGAGAAATTTAACCCGAATCGTCATGCCATCGCCGCGCCGCTTGCCGCGAATACCTTCCCAATCATCCAACGCGCCCAAAATGCCAAAAGCCGTCATGGTGGCGAGGGGCAGCAAAATGGATTGACCTGCCACCTTAAAGCCAATGAGTTCGGCGGCATTGAGCAGGGCGGTGAGCAAAAGAACCGGCAGGATGACCATCACCCCGCCCATGGTGGGGGTTCCCATCTTCACCATGTGTTTGCCCGGCTCCTCCACCCGAATCAGCTTGCCAATTTTGAAGTGGCGCAAAATTCGCAGCAGGGGACCGCCCCAAATGACGGTGAGCATGAAACTAAGCCCGGCGAGGCTGACGGCGAGGGTGGTATCTCTCATTCAGCCATCTCCAGGGCGCTGACGACCAGGTCCATCCGCAAGCCGTGCGACCCTTTGAGCAAGACCGCATCCTGCGGGGTGAGGTTGTCGCGCAGCCAGGCAAGCAGTTCTTCGCGGTCTTCAAACTCGTGAATGGCGGTTTTCTTCATACCGAATTTGCGGGCAGAGGCGGCGATGATGTGAGCGCGAATCCCCAGGGTGACGAGGACTTGCGCCACCTGAGCGGCACGCCAGCCTACTTTTTCGTGTCCTTCGCGTTCATACTGCCCCAACTCCAGCATATCTCCCAACACGGCAATTTTGCGCCCGCTCATTTCTTCCAACAGGTTAAGGGCGGCGAGGGTGGATTCGGGGGCGGCGTTGTAGGTATCGTCAATCAGCAATGCGCCGGTCTGAGAGCGAACCACCGAAAGGCGCAGTTGGGTGGGGCTTTCTTGCAAGCCGCGCACAATCTGCTCCCAGGAGAGTCCCTCTGCCAGACCAACGGCAGCGGCACGCAGGGCGGTTTCCACGGAGTGCCTGCCAATCATCGGCACGCGCACAAAGAGAGAATCTTGGCGGTAATGCAGCCGAAAGCGGATTCCCTCCAAGCCCATGCCTTCCACCTCGTCTGCCCACAGGTCTGCCTGCGGGGTAAGCCCGTAGTAAAAGACGCGGGCACGGGTGCGGGCTTGCATGGGGCGGACGTTGGGGTCATCATGGTTGAGGATGGCGACTCCCTCCGGGGCGGGGGGTAGGGCTTCCAACAGTTCGCCTTTGCCCCGGACAATTTCTGCTTGAGAGCCTGCCCTTTCGGCGTGAACGGTGCCAATGTTGGTGATAACGCCGACCTGGGGACGGGCAATTTGGCAGAGTTGTTCAATTTCGCCGGGAACGTAGAATCCCATTTCCAATACGGCGCGTTGGTGTCCTTCGGTGAGGCGCAAAATGTTGAGGGGCAGACCAATTTCGTTGTTAAGGTTCGCCAGGCTCTTGAGGGTGGGGTATCGCTGGCTGAGTACCTGAGCAATGGCTTCTTTGGTGGTGGATTTTCCTACGCTGCCGGTAACGCCGATGACGCGGAGATTGAGTTTGGCACGCCAAAAGGCGGCTATCTTTTGCAGGGCGGAGACGGTATCCGGCACGAGCAGGCAAAAGGGTGGTTTAAGGGTGGCAAAGTTCAGCCCGGCGGGTAAAACGCCGGAGCGCAGGTCTAGCGTGGTCGCGGGGAGGTCAACCGGGCGTTGAATGAGGGCAACGGTGCCTCCCTTCTCGAAGGCGGCGCGGACGTAGTCGTGACCATCGACCCGCTCGCCAGGAATAGCAATGAAAATGCCGCCGGGGATGACCTGCCGAGAATCAATTGCCGCCTCGGGGAGAAAGATGGGTTTCATCTCCGGGCGGGTGGCGGTGAGGGCTTGCAGGACATCGGCGAGGGTCAGCATGGTCACTGTCCTGCCAGTTGGCGGCGAACGCCGTCCGGGGGGATGTCCATCAGGACGACCAGTTTTTCAACCACGTCTCGGAAGACAGGGGCGGCAACGTAGGATGCCCAGTCGGCGGAGTTGGGTTTCTCGAACCAGACATAGACCATAAACTGAGGCGAATCAACCGGTCCCCAACCGATAAAGGAAGCGTTGATTTGGTCTGGTTCGTAAAAACCATTTGCGCCAGGGATTTGGGCTGTGCCGGTTTTTCCGGCAATGCGATAGCCTTCCACCCGTGCGGCAAGCTGACCTTGTTCCATTGCCTGGGCAAGCATTTCGCTGGTAGTGCGGGCGGCTTGCGCCGAAATGGGTGTGCCGAGGGTTTGGGCAGGGGTGTTGTATTGGTGTCCGTTGCTTGCCATGCCATAAAGGACATGCGGATAGACCATTTTGCCGTCATTTGCCAGGGCGGAGGCGGCTGCCATCATTTGCACGGGGGTGACGGCTACGCCCTGCCCGAAGGAGTTGGTGCCGAGGTCTACTTCGTACCAGTCCTCATCGCCGGGGACTTTGAGGCGACCATTGGCTTCCATTGCCAGGTCTATGCCGGTGGGATGCCCAATACCAAAGCGGCGCAGGTAGGTGTAGAAGGTATCCCGCCCCATCGAATCTGCCAGGCGCGCCATGCAGACGTTGAGGGAGTGTTCCAGACAGCCGACCATATCCTGAGGTCCCCAGGCACCCTGGTCCCAGTTGTAAACATAAGCGCCGCCGATTTCGTAAAAGCCAACATCCAGGTAGGTTGTGCCGGGGGAGACCAAGCCAGAATCCAGGGCGGCTGCCATGGTCAGGACTTTGAAGACGGAACCGGGTTCGTATTGAATGGATACGGCGCGGTTAAATTCGCTGGCGTTGTCATACACCTCGCCATATTGCGAGAAGTCGTTTAAGTCCATTTGCGGGGTAGATGCCATCGCCAAAATTTCCCCGGTGCGAGGGTCCATCACAATAATCGTACCGGCTTCTGCGCCGGTGTCTTCCATTCCTTTGGCAAGTTCGTCTTCCACCATTGCCTGAATTTCACGGTCCAGGGTGAGAATGAGGTCTGCGCCGCGTGGAATTTGGGGAATTTCCGCTACCCGGTTGGGGTCTTCTGGAACCCAAACGGTGACGGGAACGCCGGAGAGCAGGCTATCGTATTTTTCCTCCACCCCAAAGTAGCCCCGGTTTTCCAGAGTGACAAAGCCGAGGACATTGGATGCCAGACTTTTCTCCGGGTAAGAGCGCATGAGGTGGGCTGTAAAATCCAGTCCTGCCAGGCTGGGGTCGCCTGACTGAGCGTACTGCTCACTCATGGCGCGTTTCATCTCCTGAAGTTGCTGCACCTTGTCGGCGGTGACAAAATCGGTAACGACCATGTAAACAATTCCGGCGGGCGGGTTTGCCAGGTCTGCCATAACCTGGTCATAGTTCAGCCCCAGGACACTGTTCAACGCCAATGCCAAAGAGTTGGCATTCCGCACATCCGCCAGGCTAATGCCGACTTCGTACACGGTTTGGTTGCCAGCCAGCAAGTGACCATTGCGGTCATAAATTTGACCCCGCTCCGGGAAGAGAGTCTCATACTTGCCTGCGTAGCGGTCGCCCTGCTGCAAAAAGACGGCAGCCTCCGGGCTTGCCTGAATGCGTACAACCTGCGCCACAATGACAAAAGCCAAAATGGCGAACAGGATGCCGAGAGAGAGGGCGCGGGTTTCAAATTGCTTTTTCATGGCGTTTAGTTAAGCGGGCGAGAGCCGGATTGAATTTGGCGGGCAAGCCAATCGAAGAGTGATTCGGTATATTCCGGCGAGGCAGCAAGGGGGTCTACCGTCACAACCGGGGTCACAAGTTCCACACCCTGGGGCGGGTAATAGCCAGGGACAACCACGTACTCCAAATCTTCGCGGGAAACCGGCTGATAGCCCAGTTCCAAAGCGCGTTGGTGCAAAACCGTGTGAGAAAGTTGCACGGCAATATTGGTCTGCAAATCCGCATTCACGCGCTGATTGGCGGCAATTTGGGCTTCCAAAGCCTGAATTTCACGCCCGGCGATGGCGGCGCTGGCGGTCACGTTCAGGTATAGCCCTGCCACCATCCCCAACACGGCAACAGCGGCGACAAAAAACGCCAACCACTCGCGCTGAAACTGAATCCGAAGTTGAGGGGCGATAGGTCTGAGAGTCGCGCCCATCTCTGCCACCGACTGGTACGGGCGCAAAGCCCGGCGGGTATTCTTACGCGCCGGGGCAACAGAGGTGAGGAAATTTTCAAAAAAATGGTTCATCTTCATCATCATAATTTTTCTGCCACCCGCAGTTTGGCGCTGCGGGCGCGGCTATTCTCTTCGGTTTCGGCAACATCCGCCTCAATGGGTTTGCGCTGCAACAGGCGCAGCGAGGCTTTATGCCCGCAAGTGCAAACCGGCTGACGCGGAGGACAAAGACAATCCGTACTCTCGCGCCGGAAAAACTCCTTCACGAGACGGTCTTCCAGCGAGTGAAAGGAAATGACCGCCAGCCTGCCGCCGGGCTTTAGCAGGGCAGCCGCCTGCGGCAAAACCGCCTCCACTACCTCCAGTTCGCCGTTTACGACAATTCGCAGCGCCTGAAAGGTGCGGGTCGCC
>DYNS01000027.1 GCA_020720965.1 Anaerolinea sp.
TGTTTTACCGGTGAGTTCGTCCTGGTTTTGGACGAGTTTTTGGGCGGCTTCGTAAGAGCGGGCAACTTCCACCAGTTGAGTCATCAGTTGGGAGGGGTTGGCGTTGGAGGTTTCCAGCCAGCCTTGCACAACCTGGGGAGGGTCTTCGGCGGTGGAGGCGGCAGGTCCGGTGAAGAGGTTGCCTTCGGTGTGTTGCAGCTCGGTGGAGGGGGTTTGGAATACGCCAATGCCGAGGGTGGCGAGGGGTTCGCCTTCCAGCAGGAGAGCGCCCTGGGAGGTGAGGCTTACTTCTCCGGCGGGGAGGGTGATGGGCTGCCCGGCATCATCCAGTACCGGGTAGCCATCAATGCTGACGAGGGTGTTTTCGGCATCCCGCTGAAAGCGCCCGTCTCTGGTGTAGCGTTCCCCATTGGGGGTTTGCAGGCGGAAGAAGGCGTTTTCGCCTTGCAGGGCGAAATCTAGCGGGTTGTCGGTTTGTTGAAGAGCGCCCTGGGCGTAGTCCACCCAGTCGGCGGCGGGTTGCACGCCCAAGCCCAACGCGCCGAGGTAAGAGACGGTTTGGGCTTGGCTGGTCAGGTCACTGCTGTATGCCGCCCGCCCTGGCAGAAAATCCTGCGCGGCGCTGAGGATTTGCTTAAAACCGGGGGTTTGCAGGTTGGCAATGTTGTGGCTAATGGTTTGCTGGCGGGCGGCGTTAAACAGCATGGCAGAGGCGGCGGCGTAGAGTCCTTTAATCATCTTTGGCTCCTGTTATTTGTTCATCTCGCTCAGTTTGATGACGGTTTGCACTTCTTCACGGGTCATGCTAAATTGGCGGGCAATTTCCACCTCGGACATATTCGCCTGCGCCATCGCGCCGATGAGGCGGTTGCGCTCCAGGGCAGCGGAAAGCGAATGGGCGGGCGCAGGCGCGGATTGGGAGAGGTTGAGGAGGGTCTTAAAATCCGGCTGCGCCATCACCCCGGCGGCGGGCGCTGCCAGGGAGCGCATCTGCTCCACAACCGGTTCCAGGCGGCGGGCTTGGGCGGGTTTGTTTTGCGCCAGGGCGGTTTCTCTTGCCAGTTGCAAAACATAGAGCGAGTCTTCCAGGGAGATTTTAGAGAGGTTCGTCATGTTTCATCATCGCCTTAAGGGAGAGAATGGCGCGGGCATGAAGCTGGCAAACCCTCGACTCGGTAATGTGTAGGGTTTTGCCAATTTCCTTAAACGTCAGTTCTTCGTTGTAGTACAGGGCAAGCACCAATTGCTGACGTTGAGGCAGGCTGTGCAGGGAGGCTTCCAGGGCTTGCACCAGGGTTTCCGCCTCCAGGGTTTGGGATGGGTTGGTTTGGGCTTCGTCTGCAATCCGCTCATGCAGAGGGGTATCCGCTTCGCGGTCGGTGTCTTGCAGGGCATCCAACGAGAGCAGGATTCGGTTAGAGTCGCAGAGAGCTTGCTCCACCTCGGCGGCATCCAACCCTAGGCGGCTGGCAATCTCCGATTCGGTGGGTTCGTGCCGGTTTTCTGCCCACAGAGCGGCGATGGCGGTTTGCACCAGGCGGGTGCGTTTGCGGGCAGAGCGGGGCATCCAATCTGCGGCGCGGAGGTAATCCAATACTTTACCGCGAATGCGAAGGCTGGCATAAGTGCTAAAACGGGTGTTAAAACGCGGGTCAAAGTGGTCTATGGCTTCCAGCAAGCCCAGCAAACCCTGGTGCGCCAGGTCTTCATAGTCTGGGCTGGTTTCCTGGCTAATGCCCATGCGCCCCAGCAGGTAATGCACCAAAGGGACGGAGGCAAGGGTCAGCTGCTCACGCAGGGCGGGGCTGCGGGTTTGCAAAAATTGGGTCAGCAGGGCGGCGATTTCGGGAGAGTTCATTTCTTAGCCTGGTTGGATGTATCCTGGTCGGCGGCGGTGGCAGCTTTGATTCTCTCCTGCTCCACCTCCGCCTCGCTGATTCGTAGAACCTCCACTGCCGCCTGCCTCGCCCAAAGGAGCAGCAACCCGCCGATAACAAGTACCGCCACGCCGCCGCGCAGTATCATCTGCCAGAGGGTTGCGCCAGAAAGCCAGGCGGCGAGCAGGGTGGCAAGGAGGGCAATGGCAAGGGTGAAGGCGACCAGCAAAAAGATAAACTCCGCCAACACGGGCAAAAAGAGGGCATCGGGGGCGGGTTTGGGCTTTTTGGGCGCTTTGGCAGGCGGGGCAGGGGCGGCGGGGAGAGATTCCGGCATGGGTTAAGCCTTCCATTCCCCGGCAAAAAGCGAAGCAATCAGGCGGGCAGGCTGGGCAGGGGAAAGGGCTTGGGCTTCGCTGCCGGAGGCAAAAAAAGCCAGGGGTAGGCGGCTTTGGCGGGCAAAGTTATATAGGCTGCCAAAGGTACGGGTTTCGTCCAACTTGGTGAGGATGAGGGCATCCAGTTGGAAGATGCCCCAGGAAGCGGCTGCCTGTTCCAGGTCTGGTTCTTTGGTGGTGGCGGGCAGGGTAAGGCAGGTGAATCGGCGCGGGAATTCCGCCAGGAGAGCGCCCAGTTCGCTCATCTGCGCCTGGTTGTGAGGGTTGTAACCGGGGGTATCCAACAGGAGGATGTCTTGCGGTTCGGCGGCGCGGTACAGGGAGGCGGCGTCTTGCGGGGTGTAGATGAGTTGGAGGGGCAGACTGAGGGCATCGGCGTAGGCGCGGGCTTGCGCCACTGCGCCGGTACGCAAGGTGTCGGCGCAGACCCAGGTGAGGCGTTTGCCGGGTTGCTGGCGCAAAAAGAGAGCCAGTTTTGCCATTGTGCTGGTTTTTCCGCTGCCGCTTGCGCCCACCAGACAAAAGACGCTGCTGCCATTGTATTTTTGGGTACGCAGATTCGCGCTCATCAGGTCCTGGAGGGCGTTTTGGCAGGAGGTTGGGTTTTGCAGGGTGGCGGGGCTGAGGGTTTCCTGGGCGAGGGCAATGATTTTTTGGGTGTGCGCGGCATCCACGCCCTGACGGGTAAGGAGGGTTTGAGCGGCTTGCAAAGCGGGGGCAGGCTGAGGCGGCGAAGAGGGCGAAGGCGGCGCAGGCTGCGAGGCAGGGCGGGGAGGAGCGGGGGGAGAAACCCACTCCATAGGTGGGCGTTCTTCACGCGGGGGGGCGGGGGGCGGGGCGGCGGCAACGACTTCCACGCCTTTTTTTTGCCAGGGGTTCCAGGCGGGTCCCATGGGGGTTTCTCGCATGGAGATGACAATGGCGCTCGCGCCCAGTTCTGCCTGCACCATTTGCAGGGTTTCTAACATGGTTGGGGCTTTGAAGGTTTTGGTGGACATGGGTTAAGCCTCCGGGTTCACCATTCCGTGCGCTTTTACGCGGGTTCCCTGCCCCACTTCGGAGAATGCCATCACTATCAGGTTGGGGAGGGATTGTTCCGCCAGGCGGCGGAAGGCGAGGCGCAGTTCTCGCGGGCAAAGCAGGACGGGGAAGTAGCCCAACTGCGCCAGGGATTCCATCTGTTCGCCGGTTTTGAGGAGGATGCGCTGGGCAAGAGCGGCATCTATTTGCAGGGCGGGGCTGCCCTCGGAGGAGACAAGGGCGGAGCGCAGGGTCAGTTCCAATTGCGGGGCAAGGGTAAAGACGTGCAAGGTGTTGGCTTCGTCTTTGTATTGACCAGAGATGGTGTTTGCCATGTGCTGCCGCACCGCCTCGGCGAGGATGTGCGGCTCGCGGGTGAGGGGGGCGTGGGCGGCGAGGACTTCCAAAATCCCTACCAGGTCGCGGATGGGAACTCGCTCGCGGAGCAGGTTGCGTAAGACACTTTGCACTTCTCCCAGGTTGAGCAGGTCTGGCACTACACCTTCCACCGAGGCGGGGGCTTTTTGGCGGAGTTGGTTGAGCATCTCTTGCACCAGTTGGCGACTGAGCAGGTCGGCGGCGTGTTGGCGGGTGACTTCGGTGAGGTGGGTGGCGAGGACAGAAAGAGGGGTGACAACGGTGTAGCCTTTTTGCTCTGCCTGGGCTTGTTCGTGTTCTGCCAGCCAAAGGGCGGGCAAGCCAAACGCGGGTTCGGTGGTGGGGATGCCGGAGAGGGGTTCTTCCACCTCCGCGCCGGGGATGGCGAGGAGGTGGTCTAGCATCATTTCGCCGGAGGCGGCTTCTTGCCCGCGAATTTTGATTCGGTAGGCTTGAGGCGGCAGGCGCAGGTTATCTCGAATGCGGACAACAGGGAGGATAAGCCCCAACTCGCTCATCAGTTGGCGGCGAATGGCGGTAATGCGGCGCAGGAGGTTATCCTGGCTGTCTTCGTCTATGACCGGGATGAGGCTATAGCCGATTTCCAGTTCGATGGGGTCTACCGCCACCATCTCCAGCATTTGTTCCGGGGTTTCCGGCTCGGCAGGGCGCAGGGAGATTTGGCTTTGGGCTTGCAATTGGGCGGCGTTTTGGGTTTGGGCGCGGTTGACAAAATAAGCGCCTGTGCCCAACCCGGCTGCCACCAAAGCAAAAGGCAGGGTGGGCAAGCCCGGCACAAAGGTCATTAAGCCCACAATTAACGCCCCGACTGCCAAAACATTGAAGTTGGAAATTTGCGCCGAAACCTCGTTGCCAAGAGAAGACTCGGAGGTGGAGCGGGTGACGATAAGCCCCGCCGCCGCCGATACGAGCAGGGAGGGAACCTGCACCGCCAGCCCCGCGCCAATGGTGAGCAGGACATAGGTTTGCAAGGCGGCAGATAAATCCATGCCTCGCTGCAAAACGCCAATGACAAACCCGCCCAAAATATTAACGAGCATGATGATGATGGCGGCAATGGCATCTCCGCGCACGAATTTGCTTGCCCCGTCCATGGCACCGTAAAAATCTGCTTCGGTTTCAATGGCTTTGCGGCGCTGCCTTGCCTGGGTTTCATCTATCAGCCCGGCGTTCAGGTCGGCATCAATGGCGAGTTGTTTGCCGGGCATGGCATCCAGGGTGAAACGCGCCGCCACCTCCGCCACCCGTCCTGCCCCGCTGTTGATAACGACAAACTGGATAATCATCAAAATAAGGAAGATGACCACGCCCACTACATAGTTACCACCCACAATGAGGTTGCCAAAGGTCTCAATAATCTGCCCCGCCTCGCCGGAAAGCAAAATGAGTCGGCTGACCGAGACGTTAATGCCCAACCGAAAGAGGGTGACGAGCAGCAGAACAGTGGGGAAGACCGAAAACTCCATCGGCTGATGGATGAACATGGTCATCAGCACAATTCCCACCGAGGCGGCAATGCTCAACGCCACCGCCAAATCCACCAGCAGGGGGGGCAGGGGGACGAGAAGCATCCCCACCAGAATCACCAGGCTCAACGCCATGACAATATCGTTGGAGCGCAGCAGGCTTTGCAAAGCGAGCAAAGCCGGGTTGGGCGCAGAAAGAGCGGGGGTTGAGTCGGTCATTGCGAAACTCCCGAAGCGGGGTGAGAAGCCCTGGCAGGGGTTTTCCCTTGCAGGCGATACACATACGCCAACACTTCCGCCATTGCCAGGTACAAATCGGGGGAAATTTCCTGCCCAATTTCGATATTTTTATAAATGGCACGCGCCAGAGGGATGTTCTGCACCACCGGAATGCCGTTTTGGCGGGCAAGTTGCACAATTCGCTCTGCCACTTTGTAAGGTCCTTTTGCCAGCACTTTGGGGGCGTGCATCCCCTCGCGGTATTCCAGCGCCACCGCCAAATGGGTGGGGTTGGTCAGGACAACCGCCGCCTTGGGGACATTGGTCATCATGCGCCCACGCGCCAACTGACGCTGCATTCCGCGCACCCGGCTCTTTAGCAGGGGGTCACCTTCTGCACGTTTCACTTCTTCTTTAATATCTTCCTTGCTCATACGCAGGCTTTTGTATAACTGCCAGCGTTGGTAGGCATAATCGGCGGCGGCAAGCGCCAGGTACATGCCGCCAATTCTCAGGGTCAGGTCTATGCACAGCCGCACAAACAAAGGCACAGAGGCGGCAAGCCCCATCTGCGAGAACTCCATCAACCGGTGCGCGTTGGCAGAAATAAAACCATACGCCCCCCAGGAAACCCAGGCAAGTTTGAGCAAAGCCCGCAAAAATTCCCACAGCCCTTGGGAGGAGAAAATGCGCCGAAACCCGGCAATCGGGTTCACCCGCTCAAAATCGAAGCCTATCTTTTTGCCTGCCCACAAAAAACGGGTCTGCACCAGGGTGACGAAAGCCCCCGCCAGCAGGATGCCGCCCAAAAGCAGCCCCAGCGGCGGAAGGATTTGCCCCGCCACCCAAAAAGCCTGACCCCTAAGCCATTCCACCGTTAAACCAGCGCGGGGCAACCCGCCAAGCGAAGAAGACAACACCCTGCCCAGCGCCCCGACCAACTGAGCGCCGGGATTTTGTAACAAAACCGCCGCCGCCAAAAGCAAAAGGGCGGTATTCACCTCCTGGCTGCGGACAACCTGCCCGTCTTTACGGGCTTCTTCCAGGCGGTGTGTGGTGGGGGCTTCGGTTTTATCTGCCATAGTTCAGTCCCCCAGCAGGCGCAGCATGGCTTCCGGCACGGCGCGGAAGAGGCTGCCAACCTGCGGCGCGGTGACGGTGAGGGTGAACCCCAATGCCAGCAGGGCAATTGCCACTTTGGCGGGCAGCCCCAAAAAATAAACCTGCACCTGCGGCGCAACCCTCGCCAGCAGCCCCAGGGTCAGGTCTGCCAACAGGAGGGAAGTAACAACCGGCAGGGCAATCTGAATCCCTGCCACGAGGAAGGAAGTGGTGAGGCGGGCGAGGTCTGCCAGGGCGTGCAGGGGCAAATCTCCATTCAGCGGAGCGGCAATAAAAGACCTTTGCAGGGCAAGCAAAACCAGGTGATGCCCCTCCACAAGCAGGAAGATGACGGAAGCGGTCATCACAAACAACTGGTCAAAAGCGGAACCGCCCTCCGCCAGGGCGGGGTTAAAAATGCGCCCGGATTCAAACCCGCTGCCCATGCCCATTGCCGCGCCTGCGGTTTGCATGGCGCCAAACGCCAAATCTGCCGCAAAACCGAGGATGGTTCCTAAAATGAGTTCTTTGGCAATGGCAAAAGCATAAGCCAGCAAGCCCAGGCTGGGGGCGGTGGGGGGCAGGGGCTGCCAGGGCAACAAGGTAAAGGCGAGGACAAACCCCAAGCCCAGGCGCACCTGCGGAGGGATGTTCTGCCCCCCGAAGACCGGGATATGCAGAAGAACCGCCATAATGCGGGTAAATGCGAGAAAAAATAACTGCGCCTGTGGAATAGAAATCATCATGGCAAGACCGTCATCCTTGCCATGATGATACAAAACGGGGGGTAGGTTGTGTGTAAAAGGGGGGTGAAGCGGGGCTAAATATGGCGTAAAGAAACCCATCAGGGCAAATCTGCGAGACAGCGCCGCACCCTCTCCACCAGCGCATCCAGGTCCAGGGGTTTGGCGAGGAAGCCGCAAACGCCCAAGCGGGCGGCTCGCTGCACCACCTCCGGGTAGGCGATGGCAGAAAGGAGGATGACCCTGGTCTGGTTCAGGCTGCCGTTGGCTTGGAGGGTTTCCAACAAGTCCAGCGCATTTGCGCCGGGCAGGGAAAGTTCCATCAGCAGCAGGCTGGGGTTCAGGCGCAGCGCCTGCTCGGAGAGCTGCTCCACGCCGGGGCAGCGATGGGGCTTGAACTGATGGCGGGCGAGAGTCAGCATCAGCAGGTCGGCTTGCAGGGGGTTCGGCTCCAGGAGCAGGATGTCTTTCATGGCGGGGTTAGTGCAAAACCAGGTTGGGCAGGTTGGTGAAGAGGTTGTGCGTAAAGGTGAGAGCTTGTTGCAGCATCCACCCGCCCAGCAAAAGCAAAACGGCAAGGGTTGCCAGGGCTTTTGGCACAAAACTAAGGGTGGCTTCGTTCATCTGCGTGGCGGCTTGCACCAGGCTCACCAGGCTTCCGACCACCAAACTGAGCAGAAGAATGGGACCTGCCAGCAGGAGGGCGAGAAGAATGGCGTTTTGCGAGAGGGTAAGAACGTAGGTTTCGGTCATGGCGGCTCCTAAGCGGTGGAAAAACTAAGCACCAGGCTTTGCACAAGCAAATACCAGCCATCCACCATTACAAAAAGCAGGAGTTTGAAGGGCAAAGAGACGAGGGAGGGCGGCAGCATCATCATGCCCATGGAAAGCAGGACGCTGGAAACGACCAGGTCTATGACCAGAAAAGGGATGTAGATGACGAAGCCCATGGTAAAGGCGGTGCGTAACTCACTGATGACAAAGGCGGGGAACAGCGCCAGGGTGGGGATGTCGTCCAGGGTGGTGGGCTGCGGCTCTTTGCCCAATTCCAAAAAGAGTT
Source organism: Anaerolinea sp. (assembly GCA_020720965.1). Taxonomy (GTDB): domain Bacteria; phylum Chloroflexota; class Anaerolineae; order Anaerolineales; family Villigracilaceae; genus UBA5195. The sequence goes on from DYNS01000027.1 coordinate 8,284, forward strand.
GAATATCTTTATCTCTGGTTTGGGCAAACATAAAGTTCCGCAAGGGGGTTTGGGCGCGTTGCCAGGCGGTTTCCTGGTCTATTTGCTGGCTCAGGTAAGGCTGCATGGCGTTTTGGTCAATCTGCTCGTACACGGGAGCCATGATAAAGAAGGTGAGCAGGAGGGAAAGACCGATGATGACCTGGTTGGGCGGCAGGGAGGGTGTGCCAATGGCGCTGCGAAGCATGGAGAGGACGATGACAATGCGGGTGAAGGAGGTGGCAAGGATGAGAATTGCCGGAGCCAGGGAGAGAATCGTCATCAGAACCAGCAGCTGCACGCCGGTTGTCACCTGTTCTGGCTGGCTGGCAGAGTCTATGGTGAGGGTAACGCCAGGGGCGGCGAGGGGGGCGCACCCTGCCAGGGCAATGCCCACAAAGGGTAGCCACAACCAGCGGGAGAAAGGGCGGGGGGTCATCTTAACACCTGGGAAGATTGGAGAATTTCGTCAAACCGGAGGGGCGCTTCCATCTCTGGAGCATCTTCGGCGGCTGGCAGGGCGCAAATCAGGCTGATGCTTTGGTCGGTGGCGCCGAGGAGGAATTGCCTGCCCCCCACCTGCACCAAATGCAAAGCCTGGCGCGGGCTAAGGCGGAGACTCTCTTGCAGGCGCAGGTCTCGCGGGCGGGAGGGGAGCATGGGGCGCAAAAACAGGGCGGCGCTTGCCACAATGAGGAGCAGTACCCCCGCCAATTTGAGCAGGATACTGAGGGAATACAGCGGGGCTGCCAGGTCGGTTTGGGCAGAAAGGAGGAAAGCCGCCCCAAAAACAAGCAGGGCGAGCAAGGCGGCTGCCCACCTTTGGCGGGTGGGGCTGTTTTTTAGCCAGTTTTGCAGGGCGTTCATCGGGTTGCGCCTTTGCTGAGCATTTCGATAATGCGGACACCGAATTTATCGTCCACGATGACGACTTCGCCGCGTGCCACCATGCAGTCGTTGACGAGGATGTCCACCGGGTCGCCTGCCAGGCGTTCCAGTTCGATGACGGAGCCGTTTTGCAGCTCCAGCACCTGCGCCAACTGCATCCGCGTCCTGCCAAGTTCTACGGTGACTCGCAGGGAGACATCCATCAGCATTTGGATGTTGTGGGTGTAAGAGTCGCTGTGGGCGGGGAGGTTTTCTTGTTCGGTGGGGGTATCGGTTAGGGGTTCCATTCTTCACCTTTTTTGGGGTTAGGGCGCGGCTTCCTGCTCTCGGAAGACATCCGTAATTTGGATGCCGAGGTGTTTGTTGGCGCGTCCTACGCGGGCGTAAAATTGTTTTTTGTTGGCAACCAGCACAACCAGGGGTTTTTCTATCTCCTGTTCCAGGGCAATTACATCCCCCACCTGAAGGGAGAGCAGATCTTTTAGGGGCAGGTCGGCGCCGCCAAGCAGGACTCGGACAGGGATGTTGGCTTTTAACATGCTTTGCAGGGCAACCTGACGGGCAAGGGGGTCTTGTTGGTGTTCTTTTCTTCCGGCAATCCAAATGTGGGGGTTGAGGACGTTGGTGATGGGTTTGAGGGTGTTGAAGGGGATGAAGAGGCTGATGGTTCCGGTAACACCTTGCATACTTAATTCAATCGTCAGCAGAATGACGCGCTCGTTGCCCATGACCATGGTGACCCAATGCTGGTTGATGGTGCTGTCTTCGAGGGAGGGTTCCAGGGCGGCGACTTTGCTCCAGGCGGTTTTCATATCTCCGAGCATGTGTTCCACCATCCCGCGCAGCAGGGATTGGTCAATTTCGGTGAGGGCGCGCTCGGTCACTTTGCCTTCTATTTTGCCGCCGAGGCGTTGTTCCAAAATGAGATAACTGACGTTGGCGCTCATTGTCAGCACCATGTGACCGGGCAACGGCGCAAGGGTGATGAGGTGAAAGAGGGTGCTGGCGGGAAAGTCCTTAATAAAGTCAGCAAACCTTCCCTGTTCCAGGTGTACCAAATGGGGGCGGACGTTGGTGCGGAGGAAAGTGGGCAGGGAGGTGGTAAGGCGCCCGCTCAGGTCTTCGTGTACCAGTTCCCCCGCCCGCATCTGCTCTTTGGAAAAGCGGGCAGGCGACCAAAAATTGTAGGGCTGAACGTGCTTTTGGCGTTGGGCGGGATGGTTGCCAAAATCTGGCGGGCTGAGGCGATTTTGCGCCTCCTTTTGTTCCATGTCTATTGCGCCCGAAAGAAGCGCATCAATTTCGGATTGGGCGAGCATGGCAGCCTCGTGTTATTGAACGACAAACTCGGTAAAGTAGATGGAGATGATGTGTAGGTCTGGCAGCCTTTGGCGCAGGGTTTCCACAATCTCCTGGCGCAGGTTTTCCTTGCCGTCTGCCGTGTAAAGCTGCTCGTAGGTTTTGGTGGAAAGCAGGGTAATGACGGTGTCGTCCATAATGGGCATTCGGCTACCGATTTCGGTCTGGAACTCATTCAGGTAGGCGGCTTTCTCTTCTTCCGGCAGGCTGTGATAGTCCGGGTTTTCGGGGGCAATTTCCACCACCAGGGTCAGGCGAATGTATTTTCTCCCGGCGGGGTCCAACAGGTTGATGATTTTCGTGGACATATCCACCATAATCCCCTCGCCGGGATGATATTCCTTGGGCTCTGGGGCGGGGGTGGCGGTGATGACCACAACCGCGCCAAAGGTGGGTTGGGCGGGGGTTTCGCCGGTGTTATACAAAAGTCGAAAAGGCTTGGGCAGGTCGTCTGGCGCAAAGACAACATAAGCCGTAAACAGCGAAAGCAAAGCGGTGAGGACGAGAATGGATTGAGAAACCATGTTGAGAACCGAAAGAACCTTCTTCAACATACAGCCTCCTTAAATTAGGGCGCGGCAGGCGATAAGCCAACCCCAATGACGTTGTTTTGCAAGTGATAAATGATGATAATTTCCACCCTGGCATTCAGCGCTTGGTGTTGGGGGGTGTCGTTGGGGAAGACGGGTGCGTATTCTCCCTGCCCGGAGATGATGAAACGCTCCGGGGCAATCCCCGCATTCATCAGGTATCGGGCAACCGAAGTGGCGCGTGCCAGAGAAAGTTCCCAATTGCTGGGGTAAAGCGGGTTGGCGGAGGGCAGGTTATTGGTATGCCCCACCAGCCTCACCTGGTTTTCGATGGGGCGCAGCATGTTAGCAATCGTATCCAGCACCGGCAGGGCTTCGGGCGGGAGGTCGGTTTGCCCCTGCGGAAAGATAAGCCGCTCGCTGAGGGAAATCAGCACCCCTTCGATATTCGTCTGCACGCTAACCTGGCTTCCGAATTGTGAGCCTGCCAACATACTGGTTAACTGCCCCGCCACCTCCTCCGACTCGGTGGGACCTTCCGGGATGCCGGGGATGACTATCGGCTTGGGAGCTCCGTCTTCCTGGCTGCCGCCAGATTGGTTAATCTGGCTATCTACCACCTGGGTTGCCCCGCCCAGGGTAAACGCGGAGCGGAGGCTATCTGCCAGTTGGCGATATTTTTCCACGTCTATTTGCCCCATGGAGTACAGGATGACGAACAAAACCATCAGCAGGGTGATGAAGTCGGCATAACTGACCAGCCAACGCTCGTCATGCCCTTCGGCGTGTTCTTCTTCGCGGTGTGCCATGGGCTATGCCCGCGCTTTCTGCGCCGAGGCAGCAGGTTTTTTGGCGGCTTTGTCGCCGGTTTCGGCGGCGTTCAACTCGGCGGGGGGCAGGTAGGCGTTTAGTTTGTCGCGGACAATGCGCGGGTTTTCGCCGGCCTGAATGGCGAGGATGCCTTCAATTTGCATGTAGCGGTTACGAGCTTCTTCCTCGCTTTTGGCTTTGAGTTTGCCGGAAAGCGGGAGGTAAAACAGGTTGGCGCTGAGCAAGCCCCACAGGGTTGCCAAAAAAGCGGCGGCGATGGCTTCGCCCAGGGCGCTGGGGTTGTCCAGCTGCTTCAGGACGTTCATCAGCCCCATCACCGTACCGATGATGCCAAAGGTGGGCGCATAACCGCCCGCCGCCGTAAAAAAGCCAATTCCCTGCTTGTGGCGGCTACGCATTTGCTCCACGTTATTCTCCAAAATGGCAGAAACCTGCTCCGAGTCGATGCCATCCACGACCATCGCAATGCCCTTCTTGAGGAAAGCGTCTTCTATTTTTTTGCCGTCTTCCTCCAACGCCAAAAGCCCCTCGCGGCGGGCTTTATCTGCCAGTTTGGTCAGCAGTTCTATGTTGGCTTTTATGTCAAAAGCCTTGGTGGTAAAGACCTGCATAACGTACTTGGGCAGTTGCAGGGAGGTTCGCAGCGGGGAGGTGATGACGGTTGCCCCCAAAGAACCGCCAAAGATGAGAATAATGGCGGAAGGGTGGGCAATCAGTTCGGCGGGAGAGCCGCCATCCAAAATAAGGACGACAATGATGATGGTGATGGTGAAAATAAGACCGACGATGGAGGAAATATCCATGCCTTACTCCTGAGCGGATGGGTAAGCGGCGAGGGTGGCGCGGCGATATTGGGTAAAACGGGCAGAAACCTCCTGCGGAGGTTCTTTCACCACCATTTTTTTACCGCCCAACAGGGTAATCAGCGTATCCGGGGTGGCTTCTACGCTCTCAATTTGTTCCGGGTTCAGATAAAAGGTGGTGCCATTGGGGCGGGTGAGGGCTATCACAGGGGGTTTCCTTGGGGAAAGGTTGCGCGGGCGGGGTGCTGCAAATGTAGCATGGCAAAAAACCTTTTCCTGTAAATCTGTCGTGAAAGCGAAATAAAAACTGGCTAAAAACTGCGCCAGGCTTAAACGAAAAACGCCCCCTTGTGGGGGCGTTTTGGGAAAGGCAAACCGGCTAAAAGGCGCTCATTACATCCGGGATGGCTTGCAGCACATCCCCGGCGAGGACGGATGCCTCCGCCCCGACCTGCTCGGCGGCGTATAAACCGGCCTGAGCATGAATCCACGCCCCGGCGCAAGCCGCGTCAAAGGCGCTCATGCCCTGGGCGCGGAAGCCGCCAATGAGCCCGGCGAGGACATCCCCGGTTCCGGCACGCGCCAAAGCGGGGCTGGCAACCGGAACCAGAGCGGCGCGTCCATCCGGCGCGGCGATGACGGTGAAAGCGCCCTTGAGGACGACAACCTGTCCCCATTCGGCGGCGTATTTGCGGGCAACCCCCAACCGGTCTGCCTGAATTTCTTCCACGCTTAAGCCCGTCAGGGCAGACATTTCTCCGGGGTGCGGGGTAAGGATGCTCTCCGGGGGCAGTTGTCCGCTCCAGGCTTCCTGTTTTGCCAGCAGGCGCAGCGCGTCTGCATCCAACACCAGGGCGGGCAGGGGCAGGGGTTGGGGGCTTTCCTTTTGGGCTTCGCTCCGCACAAAACCCATCGCCGGGCTAGATTTTGCCCCGGCAGGCTTGCCCGTGAGCAGGGCTTGCAAAAACTTCCCGGTCGTTTCTTCCGTCCCCATGCCCGGACCAAGCAGAAGGGCTGTGGCGCGTTCCAGGTTCTTAAAGAGGGTTTCGCTGGCGTGTTCGGCAATAAAGCCTTTGTCGTTGGGCAAAAGCAGCCAGGTTGCCTCTGGAAATTGCCCGGCGAGGGCGCTGTGCAAAGCCCCAGGGACAGCCATTTGCACCAAACCCACCCCGGCGCGGTAGGCGGCACGTCCGGCAAGCAGCACGGCTCCGGTGTAATGGACCGAACCGGAGGCGACCATCAGCGTCCCAAACGTCCCCTTGTGCGAATCGAGGGCGCGGGGGGGCAGGGTTTCCTGCACCTCGTCCGAATCCAGCGCCCGGAGCGAGATTTGCTTCCAAGCGGGCAGGTCTTCCCTCAGCCCAATCTCCGCTACGCGCAGTTCGCCTGCCAGCTCAAAGGCAGGCAGTTTCAGCAAACCGGTTTTCACCGCGCCCATGCAAACCGTCACACTGGCGGGGATGCTCTCCGGCGCGGCTTCTCCGGTTTGGCAATCCACCCCGGAGGGGCAATCCACCGCCACCACATAAGGCGGCGACCAGGGTTGCCCGGAGATGGCGCGGTTGGCAGCCGCCAACACTCCCGCCGCATCC
>DYNS01000028.1 GCA_020720965.1 Anaerolinea sp.
CGGGCGCTGTAACCGTAACCGGGGCGGGAGCAGGGGCGCAGGCAGCCAACAGCGTGGCAATTGCCCCCAAAACGGCGAACAGGCGGCGGGTGGGCATGATTCTCTCCGGGTTAAAGGTCGCGGGCTTCGCCATCCACAACTTCTTCTTCTGGCGGGGCGGGGGGTTGGGATTCTTCCTGCACTACGCTGTTATTGCTCACCAAATCGCGCAGGTGTTGGCGGACGACTTCGGTGGGGCACATTTCGATGAAGAAGTAGATGCCCATAGAGACAATGGCGACATCGTCCAATGCGCCGATGACGGGGAAGACCATGCCGGGGGCTAAATCTACTGGCGAGAGCAGGTAAGCAAGCGCTCCAACTGGCAAAATTTTGGCAAGCAGGCTTACGCGCTTGTCGCCCATGAGGCGCAGAACGAGTTTGGAGCGCAGGGTGAGGTCTTGCAAGAGGTTGCCCTGAGAAGGGACAATCGGTTTATCGTTCATACAAATCTCCTTTTTGGGGCATTGGCGGGCTGAGAAACCTATTGTAAACGACTCTTTCTCTGCCGCCGGGCTGGGATTGTATTTACGCCGCTTGCGGTAAAATGTTTCTCTGTTTCGTTTTGCATTTTTCCGCCTTCCCTGGCGGGTTGGAGTTTTGTTTTTTTACCCATGCCTACCCTAAAAAATCGTTCCTTTTGGCTGCGCCTGCTTGGTTCGGCGCTTTCTGGCGGGCTGATTGTTGTTCTGCTGGCGCAAAACTGGCAGAACGTCCTCGCCGCTCTTCGGCAGGTGACGGCAGCAGATTTGCTGCTTGCGCTGGGGCTGGTTTTTGCCTCCCGCCTGTTTACGGTTGCCCGCTGGCACACCCTTTTACGCGCCGGGGGGCTGCCCATCTCCTTTGGCGAGTCTCTTTCTCTGACCTTTACGGGGCTGTTTGCCTCCAACTTTTTGCCCACCACCATCGGCGGGGATGCGGTGCGCCTGGCGGGCATTACCCAACGCGGTTACGATGGCGCGGTTGCCCTCGCCTCCCTCGCCGCCGACCGGCTGGTGAACATGGCGGGGATGTCGCTGGCTGCGCCGCTGGGTCTGTGGCAGGTTTGGGGCGCAAGCCAAGCGTTTGTCCGGCCCGCCTTTGCCCAAAAAATTTGGGGCTTTCTGCGCCGCACAGCCGCCTCGCTCACCCTTTGGCTGCACAAACCGCAATCTCTTGCCCTCTCCTTCCTATTTGCGCTGGCGCACATGCTTTGCATGTTCTCGGCGAATTATGTCTTGCTGCACGCCCTGGGCGGGGAACTACCCCTGTGGCGCATCATCGGCTTGTTTAGCCTGTCCTACTTCATCGGCTTGCTGCCCGTATCCGTCAACGGCTATGGCTGGCAGGAATTCGCCACCTCCAGCCTGCTGGCAACCCTGGGCGGTGTGGACCTTTCCGTCAGCGCCACTGTAGCCATCTTTCACCGCCTGCTCATGCTCACCGCAAGCCTGCCGGGGGCGCTCACCCTGCCGGGCATTATGGCAGCCATGCAAAAACAAGATGAATAGCCCCAAAGCCTTCTGGCAAACCAGCCTCGCCCTCACCTTTGCCGCCAACCTCGCCATCCTTGCCTTTTCCTGGGCGCGCTGGCAGGAGATTGGCGTTATTCTGCACCGCTCGGTGTGGGGGTTGGCGCTGCTGCTCTACCTGGCAGTTATCTTTGGCAGTCTCTTTTTGTGGCGTTGGATGGAAAAAAGCCCCCGCGCCCCCGCCCTGCTGAACTGGCTGGAGCAAAACCCCCGCCCCGCCGCCCTCTGGATTCCCCTTGGCGGGATCCTGTTCGCCGGTATCATCCTGCTCTTACCCTGGCTCAAATTCACCTGGCGGGTGGGCGAAGTCGTTAAAAAAAGCACCCAAGACCCGGTTCTAACCACCATCCTGTTCTATTGGCTTGCCTGGTGGGTTCTACTTTTGGCGGCAGGGGCGCTAAAGGTTGCCCTGCGAACCCGCTGGCAGGCAGGCTTCGCCGCCGCCGCCCTGGGCATGGGGCTTGCCTACGAGGTCTATAATCGCCTGCAAGCCGTTACAAACTACCCCTTCTCGCTGGGCTGGTCGGAGACAAGCCGTTACTTTTACGCCTCGCTCTTCTTTGCCGATTCGCTCTACGGGCAGGCGATGCCGCTTTCCACCCTGCACCCCACCCGTTACTTTCTGCAATCATTGGCGTTTCTCTTTCCCTCCTGGGGATTGGTGGAACACCGCGCCTGGCAGGTCTTTTTGTGGCTCTTCCTCACCGGCTTAACGGCTTGGGCGCTGGTGAGAAGGTTTCAGTCAGCGGAGAGACAGCCCGGCTACCCAACCCCCTTCCTCGTCATCTTCTTCTTTTTATACTTCCTGCGGGTGGGGATTTACTATCACCTCCTGCCCATGCTCCTTTTACCGCTCTGGCTGGTTTCGGCTCGGCATCCCTGGCGCTCTCTGGCGGCGGTGATAGCCGCCTCGCTGTGGGCGGGGGTGAGCCGGGTCAACTGGTTCCCCGTCCCCGCCATGCTTGCCATTGCCCTCTACCTGCTGGAAGAACCCCTCGCCGGGCGCAAATGGACGGATTACCTGCATCTGCCCACCCTGTGGGGCGGAGCGGGGCTGGTTTCTGCGCTGGCGGCACAAGCGGCGTACATTCCCCTTTCCGGCAATGCCGCCAATGCCGGGGCATTTGCTTCCAGCTTTACCTCGGATTTGCTCTGGTATCGGCTTTTTCCCAATGAGTTGTATCCGCTGGGGGTGCTGGGCGGCATTCTGCTGGTGAGCGCCCCGCTGCTGATTGTCGCCTTCCGCGCCCCATTGCGGAGGGGTGAAACTCTGTCCCGTTGGCTGCTGTGGCTTATGCTGGCAATTTTGTTTTTGGGCGGTTTGGTCGTAAGCGTAAAAATTGGCGGCGGCGGCGACCTGCATAACATGGACGCTTTTGCCGCCCTGCTGGGGCTGGTAGCCATGTTCGGGTTGGGGAGCCAGAATCAGCCCGGTAAAACCGAGCATCAGAAGCAGGTTCTGCCCGGTTGGGGGTGGGTTGCTGCGGCGCTGATTCTGCCCCTCGCTTTCAGCATCCCCGCCTTAAAACCCCGTCCTTCCTATCTCCCGGATTGGAATAACGCCAACCTGGCTCAACTGAAGACCCTGGTGGAAGGCACAGCCGGGGAGACGCTTTTTATTAACGAAAGACACCTGGTGACCTTTGGCGAGATTGATGTGCCGATGGTGGCAGAGTATGAGAACGTTTTTTTGATGGAGATGGCAATGAGTGGCAATGAAAAGGCGTTGGAGCAGTTTTACGAAGACCTGCGCTCGCATCGCTTTGGGCTGATTGTGGCAGGCAAGCAAAATGTGGGAATAAAAGAAGAAGGCGCGTTTGCGGAGGAAAATAACGCCTGGAATACGCGCATTTCTCCGTTTATTTTGTGCTATTACGAGCCTATTACCTTGCTGGAGCCAGACCGCAGCCGCATTGAGGTCTTTGCGCCCCGCGCCCTGCCGGGAGTTTGCCCATGAAAACAAAAAAATGGTCTTTTTGGCTCAGGCTGGCAGGTACAAGCCTGAGTTTGGGGTTGCTGGCGGCGCTGTTGTGGAGGCTGAACTGGTCGGAGGCGCTGGCTTACCTGCAAGGGTTTAGCCCGGCGGGCATTTTGCTGACCCTGGGGTTGTACCTCGCTTCGCAGGCGTTGAATACCCTGCGCTGGTGTACCCTGCTGTGGGGGCATGAGGTAAAGATTTCGTTCTGGCAAGCCTTCCGCATTACCTGGAGCGGGATTTTTGCCTCCAATTTTCTGCCTTCCACCATCGGCGGGGATGGGCTGCGGCTTGCCGCCATTCTGCCCCATACCGGCGGCAACGTCTCGGTGGCGGTGGGTTCGGTGGCATTGGACAGGCTGACGAATATGGCTGCCATGGCTTGCTTTTTGCCCGCTCCCCTGCTGACCTTTGGCGAGGCTTTGCCGGGTTTGCTCAGTTTGACCCTGCCGGGGAGCTTGGGCAAGGTCTTTCCCTCGGTGGGCAAGGCGCTGCAAGAGTGGGCAAACCGCCCGGCGGCTTTAGGCTGGGCTTTGCTGGCGGCTTTTCCTTCCAACCTGGTGTTTATGCTGGCGGCGTTTACGGTGGCGAGACAGCTGGGCATGGAAGTCTCTTTTTGGCAGGTGATGGCGGTTCAGACCGTTACCTACTTTCTTTCGGTTCTGCCCATCTCGATTAACGGACTGGGGGTGCGGGAGGTGACATATACGACCCTCTTTGCGGCGTTGGGAGTCTCGTTGGAACAAGCCTCCGCGCTGGCGGTTCTGACCCGCTTCTTCATCCTGCTCATCACCCTGCCGGGGGCGCTGTGGGTTGGCTCACTGGGCAGCCCTGCGGGGCAGAAGGCGCAGGACGCATGAGAATTTTGGTTCTCTCGCACGAATTCCCACCGGTTGGCGGGGGCGGCGGACGGGTGGCGCAAGACCTGGCAGGCGGGCTGGCAAAGCGCGGGCATGAGATTCACGTTTTAACGGCGCATTTGGCAGGCTTGCCCCACGAAGCGGTGCAGGATGGCGTGCGAGTCACGCGCATCCCCACCCGGCGGCAGACAGCTTTTAAGGCAGGCTTCGGCGAAATGGCGCGATACGACCTTTCGGCAGCGCTGGCAGGCAAAAAAATAATGCAGCGCTGGAAACCAGACCTGATTCATGCTCATTTTGCCGTTCCGGCGGGGGCGGCGGCTTTTGTGCTTTCCAAACTTAGCGGCGTGCCTTATGTCCTCACCGCCCATTTGGGCGATGTCCCCGGCGCGGTGCCGGAAAAAACCGACCGCTGGTTCCGCCTGGTGTACCCGCTTACGCCTTTGCTCTGGCGCGGGGCGGCGCGGGTGGTAGCCGTGAGCGAATTTACCCGCCAAATGGCGCTCAAACATTACCCCGTTCCCATTCGGGTCATTCACAACGGGGTAGACTTTGCCCGCCTGCCCGCCTGGCAACCCGGCGCAGGTCAGCCGCGCATTTTGTTCGCCGGGCGTTTTGTGCCGCAAAAGAACCCTCAGATGCTGGTGCAAGCCCTGCTGCACCTGAAGCGCCTGCCCTGGGTCTGCTCCATGCTGGGAGACGGTCCCCTCCTGGACGAGGTGCGCGGGCTGGTGAACCGCGCCGGGCTGGGAGCGCGATTCTCGCTGCCCGGTTGGGTAACGCCGGAGCAGGTTTTGGCGCAAATGGCGCAAAGCGACCTGCTGGCAATGCCTTCCAGCGCGGAGGGGCTTTCGGTGGTGGGAGTGCAGGGGCTGGCAATGGGTTTGGCGCTGACCCTCAGCGAGGTGGGCGGCAACGCCGAGCTGGTGCGCCCCGGCGAAAACGGCTTTCTCTTTGCCCCGCAGGACGAAACCGCCCTCACCAACGCCTTGGAAAATCTCCTCGCATCCCCTTCTGCGTTACAATCCGCACAGGCGCACAGCCGCCAACTGGCGCAAGCCTTTGACCTGAACCGGATTGTGGAACAATACGAAGCCCTGCTGCAAGAAGCCCTGCAAACCCCCAACACCCCCTAAACCTCTGCCATGTACCTTTTCTCGGAACTCTCCCCCCTGCCTCTCCTCATCCTGCTCACCCTGTGGGCTTTGGGCGGATACCTACTCCTGCGCCCTCTCGCCCTGCCCGCACACGAGCGCGGATTGGCAGGGCTGGGCTTGGGGCTGACGGTTGCCTCCCTGCTTGCCAACCTGCTCGGCCGATTTTTACCCGTCAGCCTCGCCTTTTGGCTCTCCGCCGCCCTCACCCTGGGGCTGGGAATTCTCTTTTCTTTGCCCTTGCGCCCCTCCTGGGGCAAAACGCCCCTGCGAATGCCCTGGCAATGGGCTGGCTTCGCCGCCCTTGCCCTGCTCCTTACCCTGGTGGGGCGAGGCTTGGGCATTTTTGACGACTACCAAAACCTGCCCCAAATTTCCAGCATGGCGCTGGGCGACCTGCCTCCCCACTTTGTGTACGACCCTCGCCTGTTGTGGAGTTATCACTACTTCTTACTGCTCACCGCCGCCCAGTTTACCCGCCTAGCAAACGCCCCGGTTTGGACGGCGCTGGACCTGGCACGCGGGCTGACTCTGGCGCTGACTCTCTTCTACGCCGGTTTTTTGGCGCTGCGCCTTACCCAAAACCGTTTGCTGGCGTTTGCCTCCGCCGGGTTTCTCTTCTTTGTGGGCGGCGCGCGCTGGATTTTGCTGCTCCTGCCTGCCAGTCTCCTCAGCCGAATCTCCGCCTCGGTGCAGATGATTGGCTCCGGGGCAGATACAGCCCCCTCCCTCGCGCTGGCGCTGACAAAATATTGGAAAATTCAGGGGCTGCCTCCCCTCCCCTTCCCCTTTGTGTACGGCTCCGGCTTAGACCCCTCCCTCACCCTGGCACAAGCCGGTTACGGGGCGAGTATGTTCATGCTGGTTTTGCTGGCGATACTGACAGCGCAAGGCAAAGAAGGCTGGCGCAAACAAGCAATTTTGGCAATTTTGCTGGCAGCGCTGGCGTTGGCAAATGAAGTAACCTTCGCCTTTTTGTATGCCGGGTTGGGCGCGGCGCTGGCGGCTTGGATGTTCTCGCGGCGCAGGCTGGCTTTACCCGCCTCCCTGCTGGGGTCACTGCCCGCCTGGTTGGGCGGAGCCGCCCTGGCTTTGGTGCAGGGCGGGGTGCTCACCGGCGTGCTAATGGGGCTGACGGCAGAAAAAACCGGGGCAGACGCTTTATACAAGGTCTCGTTTTTACTGCGTCTCCCAACGGTGCTTTCGGCGCATGTTGGCGCTCTCTCCCTCCTCAACCCCTGGCATTGGCTGGTCATTTTGGCAGAAACCGGCTTGGTCATATTTTCCCTGCCCTGGGCGCTGCGCCACGCCTGGCGACTGGCAAATCGTGAAGAATGGCTGGAAGCCGCCTGGGGTTTTTCCATCCTCCCCAGCCTGGCGACCATCTTTATGGAATACACCGGCAACGCCGGACCCACCGCCCTCTCGCGCATGACGGCGCACTTTTTAGTAATCCTAAAAATCTACGCCCTGCCGCTTTTATGGCTTTGGGCAAAAGAAAAGTCGGAAGGCGCAAAAATGACCCTGGCAGGCTGGGCGTTTGCCGCCGCCTTTAGCGGGGTTTCTCTGTTTGGGCTGCAATTAAGCGGCTTGCCCAACCCGGTCTATGCCGAGTTCCTCAGCGTGGCGGACGCGAAAATGTACGCCCGCCACTGGGGAACCTTGCAACCTGGTGCTTGGGTCTTTGACCCCAACCCCACCCGCGCAACCACTGTTCTGGGGCTGCACAGCCTCTCCGGGCAGAATTACGGACCGCCCACCTACCCGGAATGGCTCGCCCTCGCCGAAGACCCCTCCCCCGCCGCCCTCCATGCCGCCGGATTCCGCTACGCCTACCTGGATGCACCCTACTGGCGCAAATACGCCGACCACTTCACCATCGACTGCGTAGTTGTGTTAGACGACCTGCAAGAAAACCAAGCCGAGCGCCGCCTGCTGCTGGATTTAAGCGCCTGCCCGGCAGAGTAACCCCCCCCGTGAAGATACTCTACTTCTCCCTCGACTACACCCCCCACGACCACCGCTTCCTCTCCGTCCTTTCGCAAAGCGGACACGAGGGCTTGTATGTGCGCCTTCAGCGCGGAAAACGCCAAACCGAAGACCGCCCCATCCCACCCAACGTGGAGATTGTGCAATGGGCAGGCGGGCAAAAAGAATTTGCCTGGCGCGACCTGCCCCGCCTGACCCTGGATTTTTCCCGCTTGCTAAAACGCTTACAACCCGACCTCGTTCACGCCGGACCTCTCCAAACTGCCGCATTCATCGCCGCTCTCGCCGGAGCGAAACCCCTCCTCAGCATGTCCTGGGGCTTCGACCTGATGCGGGATGCCCACAAAAACCGCTGGATGGAGAGCATCACCCGCTACACCCTGCGCCGCTCCGCCTTCTTCACCTCGGATGCCGAGGTTACCCGTAGCCTGGCAGTGGAGTTGGGCATGAACCCGCACAAAACGGTTGTCTTCCCCTGGGGGGTAGATTTAGCCCACTTTCGCCCTGCCCCGCCCCAACCCGCGCCGCCTGCTGCCTTCACCCTCTTCTCCAACCGCTCCTGGGAGGCGCTCTACGGGGTGGATGTTCTTGCCCAAGCCTTTGTGCAAGTCGCCCGTCAGCGGGAGGATGTGGGGCTGTTGCTGCTCGGCGGCGGCTCCCAAGCCTCGCAGATACGCCAAATTTTGCTTAACGGGGGCGCGCTAGAGCGGGTACAAATGCCAGGGCATATCCCCAACCCGCAGCTGCCGCGCTTTTATCAGATGGCAGACCTGTATATTTCCGCATCCCACACCGATGGCTCTTCCGTCTCGCTGATGGAAGCGTTGGCTTGCGGCTTACCCTGCCTCGTCTCCGACATCCCCGCCAACCGTGAGTGGGTGCGCGAAGGCGAAAATGGTTGGCTCTTCCCGGATGGCGACTGGCAAGCCCTTGCCGCAAAAATTCTGCACGCCGTCCATCATCGCGCCGACTTACCAGCCCTGGGCAAAGCCGCCCGCCAAACCGCCGAACAAAAAGCAGACTGGGCAAAAAATGCCCAAACCCTGCTCCAAACCTATGCTCAAGTAATGGAGGATGCAAAATGAAACCCAACCGTACCCTTATGTTGTTCCTGCTTGCCGCCCTGCTGCTGCAAGCCTGCGCCACTGCGGAGGGCGGCTTTAGACTTTTTGCGCCCACCGCCACCCAAACCGCCACCCCAACTCAAACAGCGACCTCCACCCCTGTGCCGCCCACCGCTACCTCCACAGCCACCATCACCCCCACCGCCACCCTCACCCGCACGCCCAAGCCCACCCAAACCCCCAGCCCGGAGCCAAGCGCAACCCCCACCGAGACGATTTCTCAGCAATTAAAATCCCGTATTGTGTTTTATCTCATCCTGCCAGAACTGGGGCGCACCGATGCCTGCGGCGACATTTCGCTCATCCCCATCATCTCCAAGCGTTACCGCACCGGCGACAAACTGCGTGATATGGAAATTGCCATGCAAATGCTTCTCAGCGTAGGCGTGAGACGTTTTGGCGTGTATTACAATGCCCTGTGGGACACCCAACTGACCATCAACTCGATTAAATACCAGAAGGAAAAAGACTACGTTTACCTGGATTTCGGTGGCTTTTTGCCCGTGATGCAAATGAGCAAATGCGACAAACACGGAGTGCGCGAACAAATTTGGAAGACCTTTTATCACTACGGCATTCAGAACAAAACCTTCACCTTCAATGGCAAGTTTTTAATAGACCAACTCAGCCGCTAAAAACCCATGTCCACCCTCGCCATTATCCAAGCCCGCATGAGCTCCACCCGCCTGCCGGGGAAAGTGCTGCAAGAGATTAACGGTAAACCGATGCTCTGGCAGGTGCTGGAACGCGCCCGCCAAGCCCGCAGCCTGAACACGGTGATGATTGCCACCACCACCGAAACAAGCGATGACCCCATCGCCGCCTTTGCCGCCTCCATGAGCGTTCCCTGTTACCGGGGCAGCCTCTCAGACGTTCTCGACCGTTACTACCAGGCGGCTCTGCCCCACACCCCAAGCGTCATTGTGCGCCTCACCGCCGACTGCCCCCTGCTAGACCCCGCCCTCATCGACCAGACGGTTACCCTGCTCACATCCGACCCCCTTCGCCGCACCGACTTCGCCTGCAACCGCCTGCCCTCGCCCTTTAGCCGCAGTTTCCCCATTGGGCTGGATGTGGAAGCCTGTACCTTTGCCGCCCTGGAACGCGCCTGGAAGGAAGCCGACCAACCCTTTCAGCGCGAGCATGTGATGCCCTACCTGTACGAAGGCACCACCCTGCACCTGCAAAACCCTCAACTGGCACGCGGAATCTCTCCGCGTGGGTTTGGCATTGCCCAACTGCACCATAACCCCAACTACGGCACAATGCGCTGGACAGTGGACACCCCCGAAGACCTCGCCTTTGTACGAGAAATTTTTGCCCGCCTGGGTAGCCCCCCCTCCCACCACTGGCAAGATGTCTTGCAAATTGTGCATCAAAACCCCCACCTCAGCCACATCAACGCCAGCATCCACCACAAGACCATGACGGATAGTGGATAGTTACAGTGGTCAGTTACAGTGGATAGTTACAGAAAACTACCCACTGACACTGACACTACCCACTGACACTACCCACTGACACTAACACTAACGCCCCATGCTCACCCTCTTCTCTGCCCCCAAACCCTTTACCGACCCGCACATTGCCACCATTCAGCGCAATGCCATTGCCTCGTGGACGAAACTGCCCGGCGTAAGCGTTGTATTGCTGGGTGAAGAACCCGGCTTGGCAGAAACCGCTCAAAGCCTGGGAGTCATTCACATCCCACAAGTCCCCCGTAGCCCCAGCGGCGCGCCCCGCATGGATGCCATGTTCCGCCTGACACGGGAGGCAAGCCCAACCCCGCTCTACGCCATCGTCAACGCGGATATTATCCTCTTTGAAGATATGCTCACCGCCGCCCAAAACGCCTCGGCGCAGAGGCAAAAATTTGTCCTGATGGGGCAGCGCTGGGATGTAGACCTTGCCGAGGCGCTGGATTTTTCGGCGGGCTGGCAAACCCGTTTAAGGGAAACAGCCCAAAGCGCAGGAAGCCTGCATCGCCCTGCCGGGTCGGACTACTTCCTCTTCCCCGCCGCCTGCTACGAAGACATTCCACCCTTCACCATCGGGCGCGCCGGTTGGGACAACTGGATGATTTACCACGCCCGCCAAAGCGGATTCGCCGCCGTTGATGCCACCGCCGATGTGATGATTATTCACCAAAATCACAATTACGCTCACCTGCCCGGTGGAAAACCGCACTACGACCACCCCGAAACCGAAGAAAACATCCGTCTGGCGGGCGGACGCGCCATCACCCGCTTTACCCTATTGGATGCCGACAAACGCCTGCAAAATGGACACATCCTCCCCCAAAAACTAAATTCCGCTCGCCTGTGGCGCAGGTTGGAAGCCTGGTCCCTGCTCTCGCTAGGCTCCGCCCGCCTTTCCAACGCGCTCTGGCGGCTGCGGAAGAAGATGGGGAGAAGAGAGTAGATAATTCGCCATGCGAAAAGGTCAAAACCCCGCCAAGTACGCCAAAACCGTTGCAAAGCCGGAACGGATTACCGTTGCCGTGCTCAATTACATCCCGCTCTTGGGCGGGTTCTACGCCGAAGCGTTGGACGTGCTGAAACTGAGCCTGGAATCTCTCCGTGCCGAAGCCGGTCTGCCCTTCGACCTGATGCTCTTCGATAACGGCTCCTGCCCCGAAGTGCGTGATTACCTCGTCAGCGAGAAAGAAGCCGGGAGAATTCAATACCTCTTCCTTTCCGAAAAGAACCTGGGCAAAGGCGGGGCGTGGAACATCCTCCTGGCGGGCGCGCCCGGCGAAATCATCGCCTACGCCGATAGCGACATCCTGTACTCCCCTGGCTGGTTGGCACGCTCGGTGGAACTGCTGGAGAACTTCCCCCAGGTCGGCATGGTGACAGCCCGCCCCTTCCGCACCAACCCGGAGTATCACAGCGCTACCCGCGCCTGGGCAGAGCAAAACGCCGCGTTGGAGGCGGGTTCCTTCTTGCCTTGGGAAACCTTTTGGGAGTTCAACCGCTCTTTGGGGCAGGCGGAGGACGAAAACCGCAGAATCTACGCCGAAACGCAGGATTGGCGCATTCATCACCGGGGGTTGCAAGCCTTTGTGGGCGCCTCGCATTGGCAGTTTGTAGCATACAAAGCCACCCTGGCGCAGTTTTTACCCTTTGAAATGGATAAGCCGATGGGGCAGGTGAAGCAGTTAGACCAGCGCGTAAATGCCGCCGGGCTGCTGCGCCTGATGCTGCCCGACCCGCTGGTGATGAATCTTTCCAACACCCTGGACGGAATCAAAAAGGGCGCGGCAGATGTCGCGCCCGTCTCGATGAGCGTTTTCAAACGTCTGGCGCAGTTTGCGCCCCTCAAAAAAGCCCTGCTCTCACTCTACGACCAGATTTTTAAGTGGTACTACACCTAACCGTAGCGCTCTTCCTTCCACACATCAGCGCGGTTATGGTAGCCGGCCTGCTCCCAAAAGCCGCGCCGGTCGGCGGTCATAAACTCCAGCCCGCGCAGCCACTTTGCGCCCTTCCAAAGATAGGGGGTTTCCAGGTCGGTTTTTTCGCGCAGCGCTCCCACAACACCCCGCAGCGGATAGCCATGCTCCGGGGTAATGGGTTCGCCCTCGTAATGGGTTGCGAGCAAAAAATTCTCCTGCAATAACACTTCCAGGGGCAGGTTGGCGGTAAAGCCATGCTCGGCGTGCTGCATCACAAAGCGGGCTTCCGGCTTGGGCTTAATCCGCCCGGTTTCCAGCAAAGTCCGCACCGAAACACCCTCCCAGGCGGTATCGAACTTGCTCCAGCGGGTAACACAGTGAATATCCATCACGGCGCGGGTACGGGGTAACTGATTAAACTCCTCCCACGTCCAGGTCACTTCTTCTTCCACCGCGCCCCACACCCTAAAATTCCAGGTGACGGGGTTAAACGGCGGCACAGAACCATAATGCAAAACGGGGAATTTTACGGTAAGGGCTTGTCCGGGGGGCAGCCTGCCCTCCTGACGAATGCGGGCTTCCTCTTTACGGCGGTCGGGTTCTTGAAAGAGAAACATATCAGACTCCTTTTGTCGCATTTATTATATTCATTTCCGCCCAGGCGCAAATAAGAGTTGCGTTAACCCTCGCCCGCTGCATACAAACCTTGCGCCACAATATACTCGTACACCGGCGCAGGCAGATAAAACCGAAAATGCCCTCCCGTTTCAATTCTATGGCGGATGAGGGAGGAGGAGATTTGCATCTGAGGCGCCTGCACCCTCTTCAGCAGAGTCAGCGCCTGGGGCAGGCTTTCGCCCAGGTGCGAGAAGTTGACCGGCATTCGGGGGCGCATCAACGCGCCGAGGGCGCTGACCAGGCGGAGGAGTTCTTCCGGTTCCTTCCACTGTGGCAGGTCGCGGAGCGAATCGCCGCCCAGGAGCAGGGTAAAGGCGGCGGAGGGGTATTCCTCGTGCAGGGCGCGGAGGGTATCCACCGTGTAATGCGGTCCGGGGCGTTGCATTTCTACCAAAGAGATTTGAAAAGCCGATTCTGGCTGGGTGGCAAGCCGAAGCATCTCTAGGCGGTGAGGCAGGGCGGCGAGGGGGCGCTGAGGCTTGTGCGGCGGCTGAGGGGTGGGAACCCACAAGACGCGGCTCAGGTTCAACTGGCGCTGCGCCTCGGCAGCGAGGATGAGATGCCCCAGGTGAGGGGGGTTAAAGGTTCCGCCAAAAATTCCAATTTGTTCTGGCATGGTAAGGCTTGGGGGGCTAAAAAACCCCTGCATGGGCAGGGGTTTGGTTTTTAGTAAGCGGCGCTGGGCTGCCCGTATAACTGCTGCCGAATTTGAACCACCTGGCGGCGCAGGCGGTCATCCCGCTCCAGCATGTCGGCGATTTTGTCTATGGCGTACATGACGGTCGTATGGTCGCGTCCGCCGAGCGCCTCGCCAATTTGGGGCAGGGATGCGTTGGATTCTTCCCGGAGGAGGTACATGGCAATTTGGCGGGGCAGGGCAATCTCGCGGGAGCGGTCTCGCCCTAGCAGGCTGTCGCTGCTGAGGTTGAAGGCGCGGGCGACGGCATCTACAATTTTTTCATGAGGCACCGAGCGGGATTGGGGGAGGAGGTCTGCGAGGGCGGTTTCTGCCAGGCGCAGGGTGAGGGGGGCGCCGCTTAAATCGGCGTAGGCGATGATGCGGTTAAGAGCGCCTTCCAACTCGCGGATATTGGATTGAACGCGGCGGGCTATCATTTCCATCACTTCGTTGGGAATTTGGCGGTTGCCACGTTCTGCTTTGTAGCGCAAAATGGCGAGGCGGGTTTCAAAGTCGGGCTGCTGAATATCGGCAATTAAGCCCCATTCAAAGCGGGAGCGCAGACGTTCTTCCAGGGTGACGAGGGATTTGGGGGGGCGGTCGGAGGAGACGATGATTTGTTTATCCTGGCTGTGCAGGGTGTTAAAGGTGTGGAAGAATTCTTCCTGGGTGGATTCTTTCCCGGCAATGAATTGGATGTCGTCGATGAGGAGAACGTCTATCGAGCGGTATTTCTCGCGAAATGCCTGGGTGGTGTGACTGCGGATGGCGTTGATGAGGTCGTTGGTAAATTCTTCGGAGGAAACGTATAAAACGCTCAATCCGCGTTGGCAACAAGAGTTTCCAATGGCGTGCAGGAGGTGGGTTTTGCCCAGCCCAACGCC
>DYNS01000315.1 GCA_020720965.1 Anaerolinea sp.
CCCCACCGAGGAAGCCACCGTCCCCCGCTCGCGGTCCAACCCCTCCAAAGCGCGGGCAACCGAGGGGGTAACGCCATCGATATAAAACTGATAATCGCCGTGCGTTGCCTCAATCCAACCCGCGTTAAACAAAGTTAACGCCGGGTGAAAAATAGCGCCCATGTTGTTTAACCCGGTGTGCAGCACATCCACCCCGTCTATAAACTGCGGATACACCTCGTGAATGGCATCCAATACCATTTGATTGCGTGTAGCGGGCAGGGCGGCGAGCGGAACTGACTCTTTTATTCCAAAAATCCGCGCTTTGGCGGGTCCATCCGTCCGGCTGGCATACAAAAAGGTTTCCGCCTCGGCAATGGTCACATCAGCGGTGCAGCCCTCGTCCCGAATCACCTTCGTAAACTCCAATGCCCCCAGGGTGCGCCCAGGGTGCAACACCACAATCTGCCCATCTCGCAGGTGTGGCGCGGCGGCTTTTGCCACGTCCGCATGGGCGGAGGAAGGCAACACCACCATAATCATCTCGGCGTTGGCAAGCGCCGCCCCCATATCCGAGGTGACAAGGCGCAGGCTGCCAAAACCATGCGGACCCACTTCGCCGCCATCCAACTCTATGCCGCCGCGCTGGGCGATGACGGAAATATGCTCAAAGGTGCGGTTCCACAACGTCACCTCCACGCCCATCAGCGCCAGGTGCGCCGCCATTGCCTTGCCGCCGTGTCCGGCTCCGAGAACTGTGTATTTTGCTGTCATTTTTGTATTCCTTTCTGAAGAGATGCGATTCTTTCCTCTTCGCTGAGAGGTTTTCCCGCTTCGTTTACCGCCCGGCAAGCCCCGGCAACGATTCTCGTCCGCGCCTGCCCCCGTGCAAAGGGGTTGTTCTGCAACTGAGGCGCGTCCATCAGCCCCAGGCGGACGGCACGAGCCAGGCTAGCAGGGTCTGTCCAGGGGTCTGCTACGTCGGGGTCGGCAATCTCGCGGATGCCTTGCAGCAGAACCTGGGTTTCTTGCAGGAGTTCTTGTTTGCGGGCTTGCACTTCCGGTGCATGGGTCATATCCGGTGCGCCGAGCGCGTTTTGGATGGCGCGGCGCACAATTTTGCTGGCTTCGATGACATCCTGCGCGGTTGCGGCGTGATGCGCCTCGGTATGCCCTACGATGTGGTAAATGTGGGGCTTGAGCGCCATTTGCAGGTAGGTGGAGGCTGCCAGGTGTCCACGTGCCGCGTTTGCATCCAGCGGGTGCGAGAGTAAGCCAATGCGGGTTTGGCGGAGGATGTTGAAGTCCCGGCTTTGCAAGGGGGAGATAATTTCCAGGGTTGCCAGCATTTTTGCCAAATCCATGGCATCGCTTGTGCCGGGGGGGCTGTTAAACATGAGTTGGGCAATGTAGTCTTTTACGCCGGATTGCTTGGCGTTGTAAGCCGAGAGGAAGCCCGCTGCCACAAAGGTCACGTCGGAGGCGTCTCTCATGCCCCAGTGATGCGGTTCGTTGAGTTCCACCGGGATGTTGCGCTCTCCGTACCAGCGCATTACCTTTTGGTGTTCGCGGATGGAGCCTTCCAAATCCCAGGGACCGCGCCCGTCCATTTGGTTAAACCAATAGAGCGGAATGGCTGCCCAGGCGTTGTGAATGGTCTCTGTCAGCACTTCCGCGTAACGGATGAAGTCGTCTGTGCCGGAGTAGGCGCGGAGGAGGGGGTAATTGCCCCGGCGGCTTGCCTGGTATAGGGTGCGGAAGTCTTGCGGGCTGCGGACGGGGACTCCGCCTGCCCCGGTGCGGCGGGCATCCTGCCGCTCTGGGTGAAAGAAATTCTCCTGCGCGTCCTGGTCGGTGCCGAGGGAGATGAGGTCTAACGCCTGGGCTTCGGCAATTTGCTCAATCCCTGCAATGGTTTCTGCCATGCTCGGCAAGCCAAAGTGATGCCGCAGGAGGGGGTAAGGCGCTCGCCAGGCAATGCGGGCGAGGGTGCTTTGCGGGTAATCTTGCTCGGTTTGCCCCTGGGCGGGCTGCCCGCGCAGGTAAGCAAGGACTTGCTCCGGGCTTTCGCTGCCGTCGAAGATGTTCTCAAAGAAGCCTTGCAGCCGGGCGGCGCGTTCCGCTACGGGGGGCGTTCCGGCAAAGGCAAAGCGCACGCCCTGCTCGTGCAGGTCGCTGGCGGCTTCGGCAAATTCGGCAAGCAGGCGCTCTCCCGTTTCGGGAGTAAG
This sequence comes from Anaerolinea sp., assembly GCA_020720965.1. Taxonomy (GTDB): domain Bacteria; phylum Chloroflexota; class Anaerolineae; order Anaerolineales; family Villigracilaceae; genus UBA5195. The sequence goes on from DYNS01000315.1 coordinate 2,208, forward strand.
TCGGTAAGAGACCCCCACAAGGTCGGCTTTTTCTTCTTTTGCGGCTTGCAGAAGGGTTTGGATGGGGACGGCGGGACCGAGAAAGACGGTGCGCCACCCGGCGTTTTCTGCCAAACGCAAAAAGTTGGATACCCCCGCCACATGAACACATTCTCCCAGGGCGGCGGCGATGACGGTTTTGGTTTTGGTCATTGTCGTTTCCTCCGGTAGGTTTGGGGTTCAAAGAGAATACCACAGTTTTTGGGGCGGTTTGGGTTAACGGGGGGTAATGGGTGGGCGTTTCAGCATCATTTTTCCCTGTTAAAAATCGCCCGGAGTGAACCTATTGAGTATTGCTGTGCTAAAATTAACACCATGACCTCGCAAAAAATTGGGCGCTACGAAATTAAATCCGAACTTGGGCGCGGCGGCATGGCAACCGTGTACAAGGCATACGACCCGCGCTTCGAGCGCGAGGTCGCGTTGAAAGTCCTCCCCAGAGAAATGCTCCACGACCCGCAGTTTCGCCTGCGCTTTGAGCGCGAAGCGAAGACCATTGCCAGCCTGGAGCCCCCCGCCATTGTGCCAGTGTACGACGTAGGCGAGGAAGATGGGCAGCCCTACTTTGTTATGCGGCTCATGCCTGGCGGCTCTTTGCAGGAGCTGATTGCCAAAGGCGTTCTTTCCCTCTCTTATGCCGCCCGCCTTCTGGAGCGTTTAGCCCCCGCGCTAGATTCCTCCCACGAGAAAGGCATCATCCACCGTGACCTGAAACCCGGCAACATCCTCTTCGACCGCGCCGGAGACCCCTACATCTCGGATTACGGAATTGCCAAAATCACTCAGGCGCAAGGCACAACCGTCACCGGCGGAGCCATCATCGGCACTCCCGCTTACATGAGCCCGGAACAAGCCCAGGGCGAGACGGTGGACGGGCGCAGCGATATTTACGCCCTCGGCGTAATTTTGTACGAAATGCTCAGCGGGGCGCAGCCCTATCAGGCGACAACCCCCATGGCGATTGTTGTCAAACACATCACCGACCCCGTTCCGCACATTCTGGATGCCAACCCATCACTGCCCACTGGTATAGAAGCCGTCATCGAAAAGGCAATGGCAAAAAACCGCGAAGACCGTTTTGCCACCGCCACCGAATTTGCCGAAGCCCTCAGCGCCATTGCGCGGGGCGAACCCGCCGAGCAGGCAATCACTACTGCCTCTCTTAACGCCACCAAAATTGCCGCCGCCCGCACCCGCGCTCTCGCCGGAAAAAACAAAGTACAGGCAAAAGAAAGCCCAACCCTCCAAACCCCGCAAAAAAGCGGTTTTCCGCTTGTGGCAGTCCTCCTTGTGGCAGTTCTTCTCCTCGGCGTGGCAGGCGCGGGGATTTTGTTCGCCACCGGGGTCATCTCCTTCGCCCAACCGACTCAAATAGTCGTTGTGCTTCCAGAAGAGACCGCCACCTCGCCTGCTCCTACCTCCACGCCCCTGCCTGCCTCCCCCACCGACCTGCCGCCCACCCAAGC
>DYNS01000316.1 GCA_020720965.1 Anaerolinea sp.
AACAGTTCATCGTTTAATAGTTCATCTTGCAAAACAACAGCCGCGTTATGTTCGGCAAGAAAATCGGCATTCACTTTTTGATAACGCCAGGCATACGGGTACGGAACTAAAATGGCGGGCAAGCCAAAGAGCGGGTACTCACCCAGGGTGGATGCCCCTGCGCGCGAGACGACCAGGTCTGCGGCGGCAAGGGCGGCGCCCATCTCGTGTAAATAAGGCATGGGATGATAGCGGCGGCGAAGCGGCGCGGGTAAATTTTGAGCGGCTTTTTCTACCGTCTGCCAGTCGAGTGAGCCGCTAATGTGAATCACTTGCGCCATGCCCAGCAAGCCGCTCAAATGCTGCAAGACTGCCGTGTTAATGGAACGCGCGCCTTTGCTTCCGCCGGTGACAAGCAAGGTGGGCAGGGAAGAATCCAAGCCGAGGTGAGAAAATGCCTGGTCGCGCGACCAGGTTAAAAGGTCGGTGCGCAGCGGGTAGCCGCTGAGAATTACTCGCGCGCGGCGTTGAAAATATCGCTTTGAGTCTTCTGCCGTGACGGTGATTCTATCCGCAAAACGGGCAAGAAATTTAAGCGCAAGACCTGGCTCTACATCAGGCACATACAGTACGGTAGGAATGCTCATGCCTGCCACCGCCAAAGGCGCGGCAACAAAGCCGCCGGTGAAAAAAAGCGCATCGGGTTTAAACTGGCGCAGAAGTTGGCGCGAAGCCAGTACGCCGCGCAGGAGTTTGGCAACATTGCCCGGCAGCGCGTGCAGACCCACGCCATGCACACCGGCAGCAGGAATGGCGCGATAGGGAACTCCCGCACGCTTCACAAGTTCCTCTTCCATGCCGCCTTCACCGCCGACCCAAAGGGTTTGCAGGGTTTCAGGTTGGAAGGTGAAAGGTTGATGGGCATCAACCTTTGAACTTTCAACTTGCAGTTTTTTCAACGCTTCGAGAACGGCGAGCGCGGGATATACCCCGCCGCCTGTTCCCCCAGCGCAAATGAGCAACCGCACTATAAGACCTCCATTCATCATCCGAGATGGTACCCTCGCCTTTTTGGCGCGAGATATTAAAGAGAATGCCAAGCGCGGCAAAGGTGGCAACCAGGTTGGAGCCGCCCGCGCTAATAAAGGGCAGCGCGTTGCCTGCAAAGGGCAACAGCCCAACCATCACCGCCATATTCACCAGCGCTTCAAACGCAATCCAAATTGCCAGCCCCGAAGCAAGCAGGGTTCCAAGCATGTCGGGTGCGCGGCGCGCAATCACCAGACCGCGCCAAACGAGAAACCCGTACAGGAAGATTAATCCCACAGCGCCGAACCAGCCAAGTTCTTCAACCACCACTGCAAATACGCTGTCGGTGGGCGGCACGGGCAAGCCCGTTAACTTAGATTGAGACTGACCCAAGCCAACGCCAAACCAGCCGCCATGAACAATGGCTTCAAAAGAGCGGCGCACATGGTAGGAAGCCTGCAATGGGTCTTTAATGCCCGCCACAAAATCTGCCACGCGCTGCTGCCCAGTTAAACTGATGGATGCCACAAGCCAGGCGGCAAGTGAGGCAATAATGAGCAACGCGCCAATTTGTTTTAAATCTCCACCGGCAAGGAAGAAGAGCAAGCCGCCCAGCATTAAGACGGTGGCGGCGGCGCTTAAGTCTGGCTGCTGGTAGATTAATCCGCCCACTACGCCGAGAATAACGCCCAGCGGAATTAAGCCAAGGGAAAGGTCGTGCAGATATTCCTGCTTGGCATACAGCCAAACGCTGAGATATAAAATTGAAACCAGTTTTGCCAGTTCAGAAGGCTGCACCGAACCATCCAACATGGCGCGTTTGGCGCCAAAGCGAATGCCGTTCATCAACAAGACGGTAATTAATAAACCGATGGTAATTGCCATGACTGGCACCACCAGGCTGCGCCAATAATGATAGTCAAAAAATGCAAGCAGCGCCGCCACAACCAAGCCAATGCCCAGCCAGGTTACTTGACGGTTAAACATATACATGGCGTCTCCATAGGCGCCGAGCGAAAAATCCCATGAAGAAGAGTAGAGCATGGCAAGCCCAAAAACGGTTAATGCCACAACAGAAATCAACAACGGCATGTCAAAGCCGCGTGAAACCCGTGAGCGGGGCATGTAAGGTCGGTCGTTTACGAAAGTTCCAGTACCCATTTTTTAAAGGCTTCTCCTCGCTCTGCAAAATCTTTAAACTCGTCGTAACTGGTGCCGCCTGGTGAAAGCAAAACCACATCGCCAGGGGATGCGGCGTTGGCGGCGAGCATGACAGCCTCTTTGAGGCTGGCGGCGCGGTGAAAAGAGACCTTTGCCCCGCCGACAGCGGATACGGCTTTCTGAATCAGTTCTGCCGCCTCGCCAAAAACCACCACATGCCGCACGCGCTTGTGAATCAATTGGGCAATTTCACCCCAGGGCAGTTGCTTGTCTCGCCCGCCCAACAGCAAGACAATAGGCTCATCAAAAGCGTGAATGGCAGCCATGCTGCGTTCTGGTGCGGTGGCAATGGAGTCGTTGTACCAGCGCGCGCCGCGCAATTCACGCACCAGTTCCAGGCGGTGCGGCACGCCGCGAAATTCAGCCACTGCTTCGAGCATGGCGTCCAGTTTGAATCCAGCCGCGTGACCGATGGCGAATGCCGCAAGCACATTTGCCACGTTGTGATCGCCGCGCAGTTGAATGGCGTGACGGGGCAGCAAGGGAAGGTAGGCTTTGCCTTCGCGCAGACTCAACAGTTCATCCTGCAAATAGGCGCCGTCAAAGCGGTCATCCAATTCCTTCAGGCTGAAGGTCAAAAGTTTGCCATTGACTTGGTTGCGTAAATTCCACGCGCCGTTGTCGTCGTGGTTGAGGATGGCGCAGTCATTTGAGGTTTGAAACTCTAAAATATGCGCCTTTGCCGCAGTGTAGGCATCCATTGTGCCGTGACGATCCAGATGATTGGGCGTAATGTTGAGGATCGCCGCAATGTTGGGAGAGATGGTCATCTGTTCCAATTGAAAGGATGAAAGCTCAAGGATGGCGAGGTCTGCCGCAGTCATATCGTCTACATAATTTATGAGCGGATCGCCGATGTTGCCGCCGACAAACGCAGAATGCGGAATGCGGAATGCGGAATGTTCCGCATTTCTCTTTGCCATTTCGCCAATCAAGGTGGTGGTGGTGGTTTTGCCCGCCGAGCCGGTGATGCCGATGGTTTTACAGGGCGCGGTTTCCATAAAAATTTGGCTGTCGTTGGAAAGCGGAATGCCGCGCTGGACGGCTTGCTGTACGATGGGCAAGTTGAGCGGAACGCCGCCAGAGAGGCAAAGCGCGTCCACGCCGTCGAGCAGTTCCAGCGGATGACCGCCCGCCGCCCATTTTATATTTGCATCGGCAAGCGCGGCGCGGGCGGGAGCCAGCTGCTCCAGGCTGCGCGAATCGCTCAGGGTCACATGCGAGCCGTGACGGGAGAGCCAGCGGGCAAGGGCAATGCCTTGTCGCGCCGCTCCGAGGATAAGGGTGTGGGTGTTTGTCCAGTTGGTCATATTTTCACGTTGAACGTTAAACGTTTAACGTTCAACCCATATTAAACCTGCGACAGTCCTATGCCAATCAAAGCCGCCATTAGCCCAATGAGCCAAAAGCGTTGGACGACTTGCGTTTCACTCCAGCCGAGCAATTCAAAATGCAAATGGA
>DYNS01000029.1 GCA_020720965.1 Anaerolinea sp.
GAGTGGCTTCGCTGGGGGTGGGAGGGTTGTAGGGCTGAGGGGCGGGCGCAAACAGGGAGCAGCCCGATAGCAAGAAAAGGAGAGAAAGGAGAAGGGTGGAGGCTTTTTTCATGGGTGAGTTTCCTTTGAGGTTGTAAGGTTCTGCTGATGAATGCAGAGCAGAAGCCCGCTTTGCAGGCGGATGCCGGCGGTGTGGGTGAGCATTTCGTTGCTGATTCCGCGTGTGCGCTGGGGGAAAAGGGATTCTCCGCGCAGGGGGTATGCCAGGTTCTCGGTATAGATTCCGTGCGCCGGGCTGCCCCAGGGTAGGAGGGAAACCTGGTCGCCGGGGCTGCCTTGCAGGGTTGCCTGGTCTTGCACGAAGAAAGCAGTGGTGACGCCGTCTTGCAGGCTGGTTTGGGCGCGGATGGCGGCGGGGTCGGCGAGGAGGGCGAGCTTTGCCAGGGTTTGGTCCAGCCTGCCGCCCAGGGCGCAGAGGACGAGGATGGGAGCGTAGTTTGCCTGAATGGCGTATTGCAGGGCAAGTTCCAGGTCGGTTTCGTCTTTGGCGGGAGGGTAACGGCGCAGGGTGGCTCCGCTTTGGGCGAGGGATTCGGTTTCGGCGGGGGTAAGAGAGTCAAAGTCACCAATGACGAGGGAGGGGGTAAATCCCAGGGCTTGGGCGTGGCGTGCGCCTCCATCGGCGGCGATGAGGATGTCGGCGGGTTGGATGAGGCGGCGCAGGCGTTGGGGGTGGGGCATTTCGCCATTGGCAAACAGGATAGCGCGGGTCATGGGTTCCTTAACAAAAAACAGCCTCCGGCGAAGGAGGCTGGGGTGGTCTTCAGGCTTCCCTCCGCCGGCATTATCCGGTTCAGGTTTTGCGGGTCGAGGGCGTTTGCCCTCCTCTCAGCCAGCGTAGCGGCTCCCCGTTCGGTTGTGTTGGGATTGTACCGCAGGTGGGCGGCGGCGGGTAGGCTAGCGCACGCGGCGCTTCCACTCTTCCTTCAGTTGCAGGTCTCGCGGGGTGGCGCCAGATTCGAGGGCAAGAAAGTCCACGAGCAGGCGGGAGAAGCGGGCATTATCGTCTATCATGGGGAAGTGACCGGTTTGTTCGAGGACAATCATGTGCATGTTGAAGGGGGCGATGGAGGGGTCGTAAGGCGGCAGGGAGACGGCGGGGTCGTTTTGCCCGTACACCAGCAGGCAGGAGTTGTTAATACTGCCGATTCGGCTGGCGAGGCTGAAGTTGTCTGGAGTGCCAAAGGAGGCGGTGACGGCGAGGGGGTCGAGTTTGGCGGTGTCCACCCGCACAGGTTCGGCGGCGGAGTTTTTGGGGAGGAGCCAATCTGCCACGTCCATAGGCGGGGCGGTGCGGAGTTTGGCGTTGACGGCGGCAATCTCCATCGGCACCGAAACCGCCATAATGCGGTCCACCATGCCGGGGTTACGGCTGGTAAATTGCAAACCCACCAACCCGCCCAAGCCGTGCCCCACCAGGGCAACTTTGGCAAAACCCATTTCGCTGAGGAAGTTTTCCAGCAGGTTCACCTGACGGTGAATAGCGTAGCGTTCTTTGTCGTGGGCGGTGTCGCCGAAGCCCCAAAAATCCATCGCGTAAGCGCGAAAACTGGTAGAGGCGCTCTGCATGGCGGGGACCCAGTAACGCCAGGAACCGCTCCAGCCGTGCAGAAAGATGATGGGGCGACCCCGCCCAATCACCTCGTAATGAACAATGCCTCCATCTACCAGAATTGCGCTCATAAAAGTTTGTTATTTGCCAAATTTCTGCAAAATTGCGCGAATCCGCTCCACCAATTGGTCTGGGGCGAAGGGCTTGAGAAGATATTCTTCCGCTCCGGCGGCGATTCCCTGCTCGATTTCGCTTTCCTGCCCTTTGGCGGAAAGAAACACGACTGGAATATGCGCCGTACCCGGTTCCGATTTAATCCGCTGACAGGCTTCGTAGCCGGTCATTTTCGGCATCCGAACATCCAGCATCACCAGGTCTGGCTGCTCCTTTTTGGCGAGTTCGTAACCTTCCTCGCCGTTGGCGCCGCTAATGACTTCGTGCCCGGCAAAGCGCAGGGCGAAGGCTATCAGTTCTCGAATATCCGGCTCATCTTCTGCAATGACGATTTTTGCCATGCTTACTCCTCAAAAGTATAGGCGGGCAGGGTAAAGGAAAAGGTGCTTCCCTCCCCTGGGATGCCTGCGCTGTTTAACCATATTTTGCCATGGTGCATTTCCACCAGTTGGCGGACGATGGGCAAGCCAAGCCCGGTTCCGGGGGTTGCCAGCACCATGGGGTTTTCGCCTCTAAAGAAGCGGTCGAAGACCCGGTCTTGCTGCTCTGGGGCGATGCCGATGCCAGAGTCTTTTACGCTGACCTGCACCGAGCCGTTGACGGGGTGCAGGGAAATTTGTATGCTGCCCCCGGCGGGGGTGTAGTTGTAGGCGTTATCCACCAGGTTATCAATAATCTGGCGCAGCCTTTCCGGGTCTGCCAGGGCGCGGGGCAGGGGCGGGGTGATGTTGAGAGAGATGTGAATGTCTTTGTTCTCTTCTTCTGCCCGGCGTTGGGTGTCCTGCACCACTTCGGCAGCAAGTTCCTGTACATCGACTGCCTGCACGGAGAGGGCAACCCGCCCGGCTTCGATGCGGGAAACGTCTAAAAGGTCGTTGACGAGGATGTTGAGGCGCTCGGTGTTGTTTTTGACAATCTCTAAAAAGTGTGCCTGGTTTTCGTTCAACGCGCCTGCCGCGCCCATCAACAGAATGTCCACATAGCCGCGAATGGAGGTCATGGGGGTGCGAAGTTCGTGGCTGACGGTTGCCACAAATTCGGATTTGAGGCGGTCCACTTCCACTTCGTGGGTAATATCACGGAAGATGGAGACTGTTCCGAGAAATTCGTTGCGCCAGGTGACGGGGGCGAGGTGGACGAGGACGACCTGCCCGGTTTCCAGGCTAATTTGTTCGGCGTAGGTTTCTCCGGCTCGCGCTTCGGCGCTTTCTTGTGACCATTCTTTGACGGTTTGCGCCCAGGCGGTGTTGTTGCCAAATAGACCGGAGAAGTTTTCCAGGGGTTGGTTTTGCAGTTTTTCGGCTTCCAGCCCCAAAATGCGCTCGGCGGAGGGGTTAAGGAAGGTGATTTGGTTGCCAGAGTCGGTGACGAGTACGCCGTCTGCTACGGCTTGCAAGATGGCGGTTTGGCGGCTGGCTTGCACCTGCTGTTGTCTCAGCATGGAGCCGAGTCGCTCTGCCTGGTCGCGAATGAGTTCATAAAGTTGGGCGTTGTTGATGGAGATGGCGACCTGGGAACCGATGGCGCGTACCATTTCCAATGAGTCGTCTGTAAAGTGCGCCACCCGGCGGTGGAAAACCATAATGGCGCCGATGAGGTCTTCGCCTACGATGAGGGGGGCAACCAGGGCGCTGCGATGGTTTTGGGAGCCTTTGGAAACGACCCAGCGCGGGTCCAGGTAGAGGTCATCCACCAAAACGGGTTGGCGGTGTTTTACCACCCAGCCCGCCAAGCCCTCACCTACTTTGAGCCTGAAATTGGGCTGTTGAGCGCCAGATTCTTTGGCATCGTCTGTCAGGTAGCCGTAACCGGCGCGGTAGTGCAGGGTGCCATCTTCGGCGTGCAGGAGCATGATGGTTCCCTGTTCTGCGTCTATGGCTTCGTTGAGCAGGGCGAGGGTGCGGCTGAGGGCGCGGTCTAAATCCAGGCTGGCAGAGACTTCGGTGAGGATGCGGAGAAGGGTTTCGGTGTTGCGCTGTTCGCGTTCCAGCTCGGCGGTGCGTTCTACCACGCGCTGCTCCAGGGTGGCGGCGAGTTTTTGGCTCTCTTCAAAGGAGCGGGCGTTTTGAATGGCGACTGTGACCTGGTTGGAGAGGGTGCTCAAAATTTGCTGGTCATTTTCGCCGTAGGCGTTGTATTGGTAACTTTGGGCAGAAAGCGCCCCAATCACTTTGCCGCCGGAGAGCATGGGGACGGCAATGATGGAATGCGGGGTTCCTTTTTCGCCAATAGCAACCCCACCCCTGGCTTCAACATCGCTGGATTGGAGGGTGAGGAGAGGCTGACCGGTGACAATGACCTGCCCGGTAATTCCCTGTCCGTTGGGCAGGCGGATACCGGTGATGCGTTGTCCCATATCCACCAAATAAGCGCCATTGACTTCGTTGTTTTTCTCGTCCAGCAGGGCGATGATGAAGGCATCGACCGGCATGAGTTTGGCGGCGGCGCTGTGAACGGAGCGGTAAATGTCTTCCAGGTCTAAACTTGCGCCGATTTCAAAGGAAACCTGGTTGAGAATCTCCAGGCGGGAGGCGGTTGCCAGGGTGGATTGGTAGAGGTCGGCGTTTTCCAGGGCTACAGATGCCTGGTTTCCTACGGTTCGCGCTAGTTCCATCTCGGTGGAAAGGAAGCGGCGGAAGTCGCTGGATTGGATGGCGACCACATACAGCGCCTGGCTGCCCATCACCGGGACGAGCAGGAGGGAGGTGCAGTCTTCCAGAAATTCGGCAATCCCGCGCATTCGGGTATCGGCTCGCACGTCTTCCACGGTGTACACAGAGAGCGATTCGCGCATTTGGGCAATGATGGGCGATTCGGCGGTGGAGCGGCGAGCAGGAGCGGGGCGGGAGGTTTCTTCTGGCAGGGAGGTAACGAGACTGGCGCGGTTGCGCTTGTCCACCACCATAACCAAGGCGCGGTCTGCTCTAAGAGCATCCATCAGATGGCTGGCGGTGAGGCGCAGCACCTGGCTGGCGTTGAGGGAGCCTGCCATTTCGGAGGAAAACTGGTTAAGGAGGGCAAGGCGCTGTGAGCGCTCGTCCAACTCGGCGGCGCGTTGTAGGGATTCCTCGAAGAGGTTGGCGTTATCGATAGCGACTGCCGCCTGGCTGGCAAAGGTGGTGGAAATTTGGACCAGTTCTTCGCCGTAGTAGTAGGCTTCGGCTTTTTCGGTGGCAATTACGCCAATGACCTGCCCTTTGGCGATGAGGGGGATGCCGAGCCAGGAGAGGTATTTGCTATCGACCAGGGAGGCGAAGCGGGTGTCCATCCGCACATCGCCTACGGAGATGGCTTTGCCCTCGTGGAGCATTTCACTCAGCAGGAGGCTATCCTGTACGTCCACTGTCAAGCCTTTGCGCTCTTCGTCATCGTTGTAGCCGCGTGCGTCCGCCACGACCATGCGGTTGGCGTTCCGTAGCCATAAAATGGCGGTATCGTAGGGGATGACGCGGGCGAAGCGTTCCAGCAGGGAGGCGACCAGTTCGTCCCGTTTCAGGCTGGCGGTGAGGGTGGAGGCTACCGCGTTGAGCGCTTGCAGTTGGGCGGCTCTTTGCTGGGTGGCTTGCACCAGGTGAACATTTTCCAGCGAAAGAGCGACCTGCTGGGTGAGAGAGAGCAAAATAGCTTCGTCATCGGCACGGAAGGCGGCGGGGGTGTTGAAGTTGTCCAGGATGAGCATGCCCATATTCTGAGCGCCCATCTGCACCGGGGCAAGCAGACTGGAGACGGGGAAGCGCCCGCCGGTTGCTTTGCGGTATTTGAGCAGGTTTTCGGCGGAAAGGTTGTAATCTGCCGCGAAGTTAATTTCATCCACCCGGCGCGGGGCGCGGGAGGAGAAGACCCGACCCGGCAAGCCTTCCTCGGCGTGATAGAGAATCTCCAAAATGCTGTCATCGTCCACATAATTTGCCGCCGAAACGGGGGTGAGAGCATCGGAGGAGGCTTCCCACTGTAGAACGACCCCGGCATGGGCGGAGGGGATGACGCGCAAGGCGCTTTGGAGCAGGGCACTGAGAATTTCGCGCGGGTTTAAGCCTCCCAGGCGGCGGCTGAAATCTAACAGCAGGTTCACTTCGTGCAGGCGTTGGCGGGTTTCGTTGAGCAGGCTAATGTTTTGCAGGATGATGGAGACCTGTTTGCTAATTTGCAGGTAGACCTGTCGGTCTTCATCAAACATTACTGGCATGGTTTCCGAATCCGCCGCCAAAACTGCCGCAATCGGCTTTTCGTTGATGACAACCGGGATGCAAATGAAGGATTTGGCTCGCAAGGCGGTGAGGAAGGGGGTATCGTGCCAAACCTGGTCTTCATCCAGGTTTACGGAGAGAATCGTCTCACCGGTTTGCAGGCAGGTTCGCAGGGGGTTTCGCTGCCCAAACATGGCTTCCGGGTTGACATTGCGGGGCAGGCTGCCGATGATGTTGGCAATGCGGGGTCCATCCGGGGTTTCACGCGCCACGATGGAGATGGACATGTCAAAACTGGTCAGGACCTGCTGACCGAGGGTCAGCAATGCGGAGGGCGCGTCAAACTGTCGGCTAATGGCTTCGGTCAGTTGCAAGCCAGCGCGAATGTGCCGGGCGCGTTGGTTGAGGTTGGTGACGGAAACTGTGTGTTCCAGGTCTTTTTGCAACAAAATGGGCAGGCTGCGCTGGCTATAAGAAACGAGACTCTTTTGGCGTTCAATTTCTTTGTTGAGCAGGTCGATTTGCTGGTTGAACTGGATGATGTTCTGCGCCCCGGAGATGGTGAGCGCCAATTGATTGGCGAAAACTTCCAGGGTTTGGAAGGTGATGTTGTCGGGGCGTAAGCCATCCCTGGGCGCATCCAGGCTTATCAACCCTAGCGGGGTATTGCTGCCATCGTATATCGGCAGTAGGAGCATGTCTTCCGGGTTCCAGGCGTTGGGCGCATCGGCGGGGGCATCCAGTACGGTGATGGAGGACAAATCCGCAGGTAGGATGGGCGATTTATCCGCAGGCAGGAAGTACAGGCTGCCTACTTCAAATTCCGGCTTTAACAGTTGCGCCACACTGGTCCAACTTTGGCGTTGCGCCTGCAACTGGGCAAAGGCGGAGGGGGAAAGCCCCACGCCCGCCACGCGGGTAAGGATTCCGGTTTCCGGGTCGTTGAGGCTGGCGAGGACAACTTCAAACGGGGTCGCCCGCTGAATGCCCCTGGCGAGGTTTTCCAGCGCCTGATGAATGCTATCATCTGCCCGCAGGCTTTGGACGGTGGAGAAAAACTGCGAGAAGCTTTCTGCCCGGCGGCGGAAGAGGGCGCTTTCTTCCTGTTGCTGCTGGCTGTTGAGGATTTTTCGGGCAAAAACGCCTGCCATGGCGGTAAGGTTGCGGGTGACTTCCTGGGTTACTTCGTCAAAGACGGCGGCGGTTTCGGCGTGCAGTTCCAAAAAGCCAAGAGCTTTGCCCTGATAGGCAATCGGGGCGACAAGAACGGAGAGAACATCCGGGTGCGGAGCCTCTGCCGAGCCGGGTTCAAAGGAAAGGGTGAAAAGGTCGCGCCCATCCAGGGAGCCGCTAAAGGATGGTTTTTGCGGCTCACCCATCTGGCTGTGACCACAGTAGGCGAGGGATTGGTTGGCGCGTTCATCTTCATAAAAAACCACCATGCCGCACTTTGCGCCACTCGCGGCAAGGCTTTCTTCGTAGGCAACCCGCGCCAGGTCGCGCAGATTGGAGACGGCATTGAGGGAGCGAACCAGGCGCACAAGCACGGGTAAATTTTCGGCGCGGCGGCGCAAAAAAGCATCTGTTTCGCCTGCCCGCCGGGCATTTTCCACCGCAATGGCTAGCTGGCTGGCGATGGTAAGCGAGAATTGAATATCGGCATTAGAAAAATATTCCGTTTTGGTAGAGCCAAGCATCAACTCGCCGATTCCAGAGCCGCGCACCGAAAGAGGCGCTACGACTGCGGACTGAAGCCCAAGCCGCTTTACCATCGGCTGGAAAACGGGCAACATTTCGCTGCGCTGCAAATCGCCAGAAACAAAGGTGCGTTGCGTTGCAGAAACTGTAAGGTGATATTGAGATGGTTTGATATAAATGCGGGCAAAGGCTCCCTTAACATCCTCCGAAACCCCAAAGACGGAGGGCAAACGCGCCCGCATACTGCCATCGGCATCATCCGCCAAAAAGAGAGCGCCCACCTCCGCCTGCAAAAGTTGAGAGAGTTCCTGCATGGCGTAGGGCAAAATTTCGTCCAAAGTCGCCTGAGAGCTGACCATGCTCGCAATCCGGCGCAGCGCCTCGGCGCGTTGGTTTCGCTGACGCGCCTGATGCACCAGAAGGGCGTTATCGATAATCGAAGCGACCTGATTCGCCACCAAATTAAGAAGGCGCAACTCATCCTGCGAGGCGCGTTCCTGCCCGGCGCGATGATTGGAAAGTTGCAAATAACCCAAGAAGCGCCCGCCCGAAACCAGGGGAACCAGAGTCGTATCTCGGATGGAAGCTGCCTGAGCAATTTTTCGCAGTTCCAGGTCGTTCCAAACCTCATCCACACGCGCATCCAGGCTGCTAATCAACTCCGGTTTCAGGGCATATTTCTCGCCCGCGCCGCCGGGTCGAATCACCGTCCGGTACAGTTGCACCACGTTATCGGGTAGCCCGGCAAAAGGCAACTGCGCCTCCAGCGAGCGGCGCTGCTCGTCATACAGCAAAAACCCAAAAACATCCACGTCAAACAGGGGGAACAGCCCATCTACCAAGCGGGAGAATAAATCTTTCAGGTCGTGCAAAGCGCCCACCGACTGAGAAAGGTTGGTAAGCCCCAACAATTGCTGATTCCAACGCCGCTGAGTCTCGTACAGGCTGGCATTTCGCAGCGCAACCGCCGCCTGCCCCGCCACCAACTGCAAAATATTCAGGTCATCGGCGGTAAAACTATTGACGGGAATAACCCCCACTTCCAAAGTCCCCACCAGCACACCGTAAGCGGTGAGGGGCAAACCGATGTAAGAACCCATCGGAGGAACCCGGCTGCCGACCGAGTCGTAACGCACACCCACAAAACTGCGGGTATCGGCAATAAACAATTCCTTGCGCTGCGCCATCAAAAACGCGGCATACTCCCCAAATTCGCTCACCTTCTCACGGGAAAGACGGCGCTCCGTACCAGCATCCACCAGGCGATACACCGCCGGGCTTTTTGCCGCATCACCCCACAATTTCAACTCCAAAAAGTCGGAGGCAACCAAACGCTCCAAATTTTGCAAAGCCGATTGAACCGTATCTTCCAAACTCAGACTGGAGGCAATCGCCTGCCCAAACTCTGTCACCGTCTGAATGGCGGACCCGGAAGCGCCCGCCGCACGGTCGGCATTTTGCGGGCTCAAGCCGTTTTCCGCCTGCCGAAGAGCAACCAACACCGCCGGAACAGTCCCCGGTACGCGGTAGGATACCGCATCGACCAATTTACCATTAATAGAAAAACGCGCCTGTCCTTCCGAGGCGCACATTTCAAAAAAGACTTCTCCGGGGCGAACCCTCCGCCCCAGCCGCTCGATATTCGGCGTTTCGCCTTCGATTAAGTCAAACCACTCCTGGGCAAACCCGTTAATATACCGAATCCGCCCGCCCTCTTCTACAATCAGAATGCCCTCCTGGTGCTGAGAAATCTGCACAAAAGAGGGCGCAAATGGCTCGGCAACCGCCGGGCGAAACTTGGGCACGATGCGTAAAAGCGACCAGACTAATAGAACAAACAATAGTCCGAACAGCAACAAGCCGAAGCCCAGGAGAATAGGTCCTTGTAGCATTTCGGCAAAGGCTCCGTTTTAGGGTTTTGCGCCGGCATCCATGCGGCGCGCTTCGGCAGCCAATTCGGTAATTTCTCGAATATCGGCAAAGGATTGCTGAGAGGGAGAAACAAGCCCAATGGCAAGGGTCATCAACGGGTATTGTTCGTTTTGTCCCTCCGCGCCAGGGGCAAGGATGAAGCCTTGTTGCCTATCCATAAAGTTGTAGTGGGTTTGCACTTCATCGGCAAAGCGTTCTTTTAACTTCTGCCGAATCACCCCGCCCGCGCCCTCGGTGGTGATGATGATGAAGGTGTCGCCGCCGGCATGACCGAGAAAATCGCCGGGGGTGCCGAGTTCGTCCAACACTTCGCCCACCAGCATGGCAGTAAAGCGCAAAACGTCATCGCTGGCAACAAAGCCGTAAACGTCCTTAAACGGCTCAAAATTGTTCAGGCGCACATCCAGCAGCGCCCAACCCTTTTCTCGAATAATACGGCGGAGTTGCTCTTCAATCAGCCGCCCGGCAGGCAAGCCGGAGCGAGGGTCTGTAAGGCTTTCGCGCTCCGAGCGGCGAATAGCGCCCTGCACGCGCAGTTTTAGTTCTTCAATATCAAACGGTTTGGTAATGTAATCATCCGCGCCCAGTTCCAAGCCTTGCAACCGGTCGCTGCGCTCGTCTTTTTGGGTGAGGAAGATGACCGGGATATGGCTGGTGCGTGTGTTGGTACGCAGGGTGCGGCAGACTTCATAGCCGTCAATATCTGGCAGCATGATGTCTAATACAATGAGGTGCGGCAGAACGGAGCGGGTTTTTTCCAGCGCATCCGAGCCGCGCATCGCGGTATCCACATCGTACCCCAGCCCGCTGAAATAGATTTTCAGCATGTTAGAGATGTCTACATCGTCTTCGACAATGAGCAGACGGGCTTTTCCCATAGATAGCAAGCCTCCATCAGAGAGTGTGCAGCGCTTTTTTGGCGTTTTTACGCACTGCTTCGATTTGTTGTTCGGTTACTTCGCGCTCAAAGGAGCGAAACCCACTGAGGCGAAAACCATGTTTTTGGGCAATTGCGGTAATTTCGTCAACCCGTTGGCGGGTAATTTCTTTGCCAATGGTGTAGTCTTCAAACCTGCCTTCCAGCGCGAGAGCCATTGTCTCTGCCATGCAGGCGTAAGATTTTCCGGGAGGAAAGCCAAAATTGAAGTGAAAATCGACAGAGCCAGGCACATCCACCATGCCGCCATCGATGACTAATATATCATTTCGCGCAGATGCCACCATTGCAGATACATCACGAGGGCGGGCTACGTCACAGATGACGGCGCCGGGTTTCAGGTGCTGAGGGTTTATCACGTCATGGACGGCGCTTGTGACGGTGAGAATGAGGTCGGCATGGCGCAGAACATCCATTTTGGCGCTGCTATGCAAAACGGCGGAGGAATGAGGTTGCAAACGGCTTTGTAAAGCCTGCAATGCCTCTTCTCGCCTGCCTATTAAGTATAACTCACCTACCGATTCTGAGAGAAGTTCTGCACAGACTTTGCCAATGGCACCGGTTGCCCCCACAACGGCGGCAGTTGCATTCCGCAGGGAAATTCCCATGAGTGCGGCAGCCTGCGTTATCGCCTCGACAGCCAGCGAAACGGTGTAGGAATCGCCGGTTGTAACGGGAACGGTGAGGGCGTTGGCAATGGTCTGACCGGCATCCCCCACAACCGAGGTGAAGGCTCCCAACCCCAAAATTTGCGCGCCCAGGTCTTCTGCCATTCTGCCGGTTTGAATAATTTTTTTGTACACAACCTGCTCTGGCAGTTCCATCATGCGCTTGGGAGTGTAAGGGCAGGCGATAAACCAGCCTCGAATGCTTTTACCAGTTGCCAGAGAGGTGATTCCGTCAATTTGGGAGATGTATACAGGCGGGAAGAAGGTGGAAAAAAAGTTGATTTGGTTTTCGGTGAGGAGCTTTCCGAGAAGAGGGTATTTGCGGCTTACGTCTCTTTTGGGGTCTATGGGGTGAATGATGAATGCGAATGTGTCCATGTTCTACCAGGATTCTATCTCTTCCTCTTTGTCTTTAGGGTAACACTGCTTGTGAACTTCGGAGTTGCGCATTTTGTGGTGGTCGCTATCCTGGTATCTCACATCTTTATCCACCACCCGGCGTTCTCTGGATGCCGCCAAAACCACATCCGATTCGATGGTGCGGGCGGGATAAACAATCATCCCTGCCCCAATGCGGCAGTTATGCCCCACTGCGCCACCCAAAACCGGGCGATTGGAAAGTTTAAGTTGTTCGTTACCGTCCAGCGCCTTAATGGGGGCGGGGATGAGGTTGTAATCGGTGAAGGTAGAGCCTGCGCCAATGAAGGTGTTTCGTCCGACAACGCACATTTGCAGGCAGGTGTTTTGGGCAACCATCGAGTTTTCCATGATGGTTGTCATAAACAGGGCAGCGCGAAAGGGGAGGAAAGTTCCGTCTCCGACCACCGAAAGCATCAGTTGGCAACCCTGCGAAATGTTCACATTGTCGCCAATGACGCAGTTTTCTATCACCGTACCGGCATTGATGGTTACACCGTCACCGATGGTGGTGGGACCGTGAATAACGGCGGAGGGGTCTATGGTACAGTTTTTGCCAATTTTCACCAGTTGAGAACATTCCAACAACTGCCTGCCCTCGTACAATGCGGTGGAAATGATGTTTAGTTTGAAACGAATGTCGGTTTTAAGCCGTTCTTCAAACCGGGCGCCGCGTGCAAAAATGCCAAAAACGCTATCGGCAATAAAAATGTGCGTCCAGCAATCAATTGCCATCATGGAACGCAGAGGGACGTAATACACCAGGTCACCCATCTGATTCGCCATGTAAGTAGGGACATGGTAGTAGCCTACTTCGCGGGCTTGCATGTCAATGACGAGGGGGTCTACATCTGCTTCGGGTCCGTTGGGGTAGTACCACAAATCTGCCAGGTAGAGGTTGCCCGCCGGGGTGTAGGAAACGGAAAGGGGCAGGGCATGTTCACGAAAGGCGAGGTCGTCCAGCGAAAAAGCGGCGCGAACCGGTCTACCCCGCTTTTTTGCCTGATAAATAAATTCGTCTATGTATTCCTTGTCAAAGAAAAGGTTATCCCGATGCACCAGCATCGGTTCGCGCAGCAGGGGCAAAGGCTCCTTTGCGCTCAGTTCGCGCTCTTTGGTTACATAACGGGATAATAATTCCCGCTGTAAAAGCCACAGGGGTTTGTTCTGAATCCGCAGGTTGCGTGCGGTTTCGTTGAAGGGTGAAATCTTCTTGGTGACGGGCAAAACGATTCTTAGCATGGTTATCCCATCGGGGTTTTGTGGATGAGGAGGGTGCAAGATGAATCACCCGCTGCGATGCACTGCACCTCTTCCACCTGATACGTTCTTCCGTGACTGAGCCAATACAGCGCCTCTTGCAAAAAGCCAACCGCCATGTGACAGGCGACCTCGTCTGTTTCACGCCCCCCACATAGAGCACAGGCTTCCATCTTCCAGGCAAGAGCGGTTTTACGGTCTTCCAAAGTCACTTTCTGCCCGGTAAGCCGATTAAAAATGCCTGCCAGGGCAGACATTCCGTCATCGATTCGTTTTTTTAAGGGCGTAAATCGAAAGTCGGGGTTAAGCGCTCCCAGGCGGCGAGCGCCGTACTCTTGCAGCCCTTGCTGAAAACAGGCTCTGCCAATCCGCAAGGCAACGCCACGCCCGCCATGAGGTCCGTAGAAATCTCTCAGTGCGGCGTGCATTCTGCCCAGTTCCGAAAAGGTGATGGGCTGCAAGGGCTTGGTTTGTGTAAGAGGGGAAGGTAAGCCTACAGGCAAAGATGCCTGGTTCAGCATTGCGTTTACCCCGTTATAGCCAAGAATCTCTTCCATTGCTCGGAAAATTATTTTGCCAACCCGCGAGGAGTAGGCATAAGCCATAGCAGGGGTGTTGTTCATCAGGGAGAGTTCACTTCCGCATCCAAAAAGGTTTTCAGGTTTTGCATAAAATCGGCGGGGGTATCTAGCATTACAAAGTGCTGGGCGCGTTGCCAGCGCACAATTTGGGCATGGGGCGCGGCTTGTTGCAAGGGCTGCCACTGCCTGGGGTGAACGATGTTGTCTCTATCACCGTACATGCCCATGATGGGAATTTTGACCTGCGAGAGCATGGGGCGCAGGTCGGTGCGGCGTAAGGAGGCAATGCTAAGGAGGAAGGACTGGACGGTTGTTTGAGTCAGGTCACGGTCCATCATCTCCGGAAAGCGAGGGTCGGCGCAGATGAAGGGCGAGGCGACCTTCATGGTGGAGCGGAACGCCCACATCATATTGAAGAGGACAAAAGCGATGAAGGGATAACCGGCAAGTTTGAGGGGCATTGCCAGCGAGGAGCCGACAATGGGAGAGCCAATAACAACCACTTTTTTGGCGCGATGCGGGTATTGAATGGCAACCGAAAGGCTGACCGTGCCGCCCATGCTGTGACCAACCAAAGGGGCTTCCACAATGCCGAGACGTTCCATAAACTGGTCTACGAGGCTGACAAAATCCTGTACGGCATAACTATCCCGCTTCTTGCCTGATTCGCCAAACCCCCAAAAATCCAGGGC
>DYNS01000317.1 GCA_020720965.1 Anaerolinea sp.
CTCATCGCGGCGGCGGGCGCGTTCTTCGGGGGAGGCATCCAGGTAGAGTTTTACGCTGGCTTCGGGCAGGACAACTGTGCCGATGTCCCGCCCGACCATGACGACTCTGCCGCGCATTCCGATGCGGCGCTGCTGCATGGTGAGGGCTTTGCGAACCCCGGCGTAGGCGGAGACGATGGAGACGTTGGCGTCTACTTCCGCCTGACGGATTTTCCAGGTGATGTCGCGCCCATCCACAACGACATCGCAGGCGCGCCCGTCATACACGCTGGGTTCGGTGACTTCGATGGGCATATCTTCTGCCAGGCGGGTGAGGGCGGCTTCGTCCGTCATGGCAATCTGATTTTCCAACGCCAGCCAGGTAATGGCGCGGTACATTAAGCCGGTGTCAAAGTAGAGGTAGCCCAGGGCTTCGGCAAGCCGAAAGCCGAGGGTGGATTTGCCAGAGGCGGCGGGTCCGTCTATGGCGATGGTGTGCGAGGCTTGCATGAGGGGTGTGTACCTTTCAGGGGGTTTTGTTGTGAGAGTCGAGGAAGATGTCGTTGCGAACCCAAAGCAGGATGGATTCTTTGGGTTGGGGCATTTGATGGGTGATGAGCCAGGGAAGCCATTCGGCGGGGAGGCTGCTGTTCCAGGCGGGTTGGGCGCGCCAGGAGAAGCGCATTCCCCGGTAGGCATCTTCCAGGGTTTCGCCTTCCAGCAAGTCGGGGGAAAGGATGAGGGCGGGGGCGCTGCCCAGGTCGGCTTCGGCGCTGAGGCGCAGGGGAAAGTCGCGGAGAGTCCAGCGAAGAGCGGCAGAGTCTATGGTGCTGATGGTGATTTCAACTTCACGGTCGGTTCCGGTCTGCCACTGCGAAATTTCCTGCACCTGCGCCAGCAGGGTGCGTGCCTGAGCAATGCCGTAGCCGGGGAGCCACAATTCCGCTGTAGGTTGAGCGCGTAACCCGGCGGAAGAGATGGCTACCGCCAGCAGGTAAACGCCCAAGCCACCCAAGCCACCCCAAAGGCTGCCCTGCATGGCAACCTCGCCGGACCAGGTGTAGGCGACCATGAGGATGGCGAGGGCGAGGATGACGAGAGTGCCTGCCAGCAGGGTGAGGCGCAGTTGCATCTCCGAGACCTGAAAGTCTGGGAAAAGGGGCAGGGGGTTGATGGTGTAATCGAATTGAAGGAAGGCAACCGAGGCAAAGTTCAACCCGGCAAAGGCGAGCAATGCCAGGGTGAAGACAACCGTGCCGAGGGTTTCCCACACGCCCTCGCGGATGGGGCGCAGGTGAAGGTTGAGTTCCAGGGCGGCAAGCGCCCAAAGCGGCAGCAATGCCCAGGCGAGGTCCATCACCTGCCGGTAGGGGTTTGCCAGGGCAAGGAGCAGGGCAACGCCAAACCAAATCCCCAGGCGGCGGGGGAGTTCCTCCTGTTGGAGGATGCCTCGAACCAATGCTGCCGCGCCCAATAGCAGGGCGGGGAGTTGATAGACCAGCAGCGCCAGCAAAAGCCGCCAGGCGGGCACGTCTGTAAAATCCAGCCAGCCGCGCAGATACTCAGCCAGCGAGTCGAAGCCCGAGCCCAACCCGGCAGGGACCCGGAGGAAGAGGCTGCCCACCGTCAGGTAAACACCTGCGGCGAAGAAGAATGCCTGCTTGCCTTCCGCGCCCAGGGAGGGGGCATCTGCGGAGGCTGGCAGGAGGCGGCGGCTGAGAAGGTAGGTCAGCGCCAAGCCGAGCGCCCCTGCCCAAAGGCTTACGCCACCCAGCAAAGCCAGCCCCAAAAGCGAACCAGCCAGGCGGGGTTTGCCATTGCGCCAAAATCCCCAGGTAAAAACCAGGGCGCTGACGGCAAAAATGGGGCTACCCGCCATGCGGGAGAATGCCAAAAAGCCGGGTTCCACTGCCAGCAAAAACGCCAACAGGATAGCCGGGCGCTCGCCTAACTTATCTCGAAACAGAAAGGGCGCAAGCGGCAAAAAACTGCCCCAAAGGGCGGGGGCAAGACGGGCGGTGAAATCGGTTGCCTGAAAAAGAAAAAACAAAAAGCTGGTAACAAGCACGTAAGCCGGTTGTGCGCCCACCTGCCCTGCCTCGCCGCCTGCCAACGCCAGAGCGCGGAGCGCCCATTGCGCTTCGGTTTCCGCCAAGGGAATCTCCCCCAGGCGGAGAAAACGCAGGGCAACGCCCAACAAAACTGCCAGGGCATACCAGCCCCAGCGCGGCATTTCAAAACCAGAAGGCTTCATAGTCATCCTCGCAAAATCTCGTCAGGGCGCGGCGTAAATCGTCACCGCCCCTTGCTGATGCACGACATCCAGGTAGGGTTCAAATTTTTCTTCGTTCACGCGGTAGGTGGAACGCTCCAAAGAGCCGACAAAAACATAGGTGATGCCATAACGCTCCAACACAGCGCGGGCTTCCTCCCAGGAGGCGGTTTCGTAGAGCAATTGCACGTCCTGCATCCGGGTTCCCTGCAAATCATAAGTCCCGCGCCACTGACCCTCATGACCGGGCCAGCCCAACACCGTTGGCAAACCAGAATAGGTGGAAACACGGGCATAACCGGTGTAACTGCCGCCCACAGCCTCCGCCACCACCCCCCAGGGCGCAGTACGCAGCCACAAAATGGCATCGTAATCATCCGGGTAATACTCGCGCAGGTAGGCAGAGCCGTCCAAAGTGCGCTGTTCCGGGGTTTGCCAAAGGAAATCATTGGCGCGGTTGGGCAAAGCCAGGGCAGGGTACACCAAACCCGCCAGGGTACTAAGAGCCAGCAAAGCCGAAACCAACAAACGGGAAAAACCGCGCAATCCGCGCCAGAGAGTCACCGCGCCAAAAGCCGCCGCCACCGCCCAAAGCGCCCAGGTCTGGTAATAGAACTTGAAAATGGTGTTCATGCGCGTCCCAAACTGGTCACGCAAGTACACAAACTCTGGGGCAAGCGCCAAAAGCCCGCCAAACAGAATAAACATCAGAACGAAAGGCAGCGGATTCGGGGGCTGAGACACCTCCGCGCTCGAATCTATCTCAGCCGTTGGCTGGGTCGCCGTTAAAAGAGCCAACGCCAACCCAATCAGCGCCCCCAAAGTGAGAAGGCTACCGCTAAACGCCAGCCTCCGCGCCCAGGCTTCTGCAAAAACATCCCCGGTAGAGACAAGCCCCTGCGAAGAAACAAAAACCTGCCCCTCCGGGGTGAGAGCGGCAAGCAACCCCAGGACGAGGGAAAAAATCGCCAGAACGGAAATCCCCCCCAGGGTAAGCCCCACGCCCCACTTCCAACGGGGGGAGGTTGTGCGGGCAAGCCACCCCAAAAAGAGAAAAAGCGGCACAAACAAAGTGCCGAACATGACCCACAAATGCGCCCCCCGCGAGGGAAAGGTGACGTTAGGCAAAATTCCGCCCGCCTGCGAGGCAAACCCCACATAAAAGGGCAGGTACAAGACCACACTCAGCCCCCCCAGGGGCAGCGCCAGGCTTAGGAACTCCTCCAGCGCCTGCCAGCGCCAACCCTGCCTCTGCACGCCCGCCAACACCAAAGCGCCCCCGGCTAAAGCCAAAGCCACAGGAAAGTCCCAGGTATTGAGAAAAGCCAGCCCGCCCAGGGTAACGGCAAGCAAGCCCAAGCCCCGCGCCTGCAAAGGAATTTTGAACCAGCGCAGGTTCCACTCGCCGCGCCAGCCGCCCAGGAA
>DYNS01000623.1 GCA_020720965.1 Anaerolinea sp.
GGGGGGCAGAGTTGGCTCCGGGGTCCAGGTGGGAGCCATGCGGATGGGCGTCCAGGTGGGGGTGATGCTGGGCGGGATGGGCGTAGCGGGCGGGAAGGGGTTGTATGCCTGATAGGGGTTGGTGAATACGCCTCCCAAAATGCCACAAGCGCCCAGGGTGAGTAAAATCATCACCCCGGTCAGGATGTTCCAAAGCAGGTCGCGGTTATTTTTGGGCGTTTTTTTGGCGCTGCGGGTGTTCCCGCTCAAAAATTCGTCATACTTACTCATATTGGCTCCTCGCCGGGTTTAGGGCGTGCTGCGTTGAATATCGGATTCCTGGCTTTTTTGCGCCAGCCATTGGGTAATGGCGTTGGCTTGCAGGGTCAGGGCGGCATCCGGGCTTAGGGGGCGGTTGGGTTGGCGTTCTATCAGTTTGAGAATGTGAAAGCCAACGGCGCTGGGGATGACGGGGCTGTATCCTTCGGGGGAGAGGGCAAAGGCGGCTTCTTCCACGCTTTGCTCGGTAAGGTAGCCTCGCGGAAACCAGCCGATGTCGCCTCTTGTCACCGGGTCTACCTGGGCTGCCAGGGTGTCGAAATCGGCTCCGGCTTGTAGTTGGGCATAGTAATTTTGGGCAACTTCTTCATTATAGAGCAAAATTTGGCGAATGTGAACTTGCTCGGTGGCGCTGGGCAAGCCAGAAATGATATTGTCACGCATCCAGGCGGCGGCGAGGGCGCGGCGCAGGGCTGTTTTCAGGCTTTCTTCGGTGTAGCCGTTGGCTTGCGCCCAGGCGTTGAGGGCTTCGGGGCTGCCCAGGTCTTGCGCCAAAGCGTCCAGCCGGGCTTGCAGGGCGGAATCTTCCAGAGTGTAACCGGCTTTTTTTGCGCCTTGCGCCAGCAACACTTGCTGAATCAGTTCTTCCAGCACGGTTTGGCGGGCTTGGGTTTCTTCCACTGTGTTGCCCAGGGTGGTTTGGGCAGCCTGGTAACGCGCCAGTTCTGCGTTAAATTCTTCCAGAGTGATGGCTTCTCCGTTGACGGAGGCTGCCATAGGGACGGGGGGGGGGGTGGGGGGGGG
>DYNS01000624.1 GCA_020720965.1 Anaerolinea sp.
CGGAGAGGGCGTACAAGGCATACAGGGCGATAATCGCGCCCAAAATCCGCAAACCCCACTCGTTATCCAGCCCTTTTAGAAACTGAACGCCAATCGGAATGCTGATGAAAGACAGAAAAATCGCCAGCCAGATGTCTCGAAAAGTGAGCGCCTTCCAGTTGCGGTACAAAATAACGGCTTCGATGCAAATCGCAATCAGGGCGACCAGCGGCGCGGCAGTTTGCAAGCCCAAAATGGAGGGCAGAATCGCCATTGTAACCAGCGCCATGCCAAAACCGCTCACGCCCTGGGTGAGAACGCCAAAGAAGATGACAAAGCCGATTCCGGCGGCCAGCAGGTTTTCGGTCATGCAGGCGTTCCGTAAGGGGTTTCATCCCAAAATCCCTGAAAACGCTTCAGACCGAGGTCGGTGTAGGGGTGTTCAATCGATTCTTTGTACACAGCCAACCCGGCGGTGACAATATCCGCGCCAGCCAGCGCCGCATCGACAATTTGCCTGCCATTTCGCACAGCGGCGACAATAATTTGGGTTTCAAAGTCGTACAGGTCGCGTATCTGCGTCACTTCCTGAACAAAAGCGCGCACTTCCTCGCCGTTGGTTTCCTTCCAGCCAATAAAAGGCGAAACAAAAAACGCACCCATCCGCATGGCGTGCAGGGCTTGCGCCGCCGAAAAGACCAAAGTCAGGTTGGAGCGAATGTTCATGCCGCGCAAAACGCTCACCGCCTTAAAACCGGCTTCGGTGGCGGGCAGTTTCACCACAAAGTTGGGGCTTATCGCCGCCAGTTTTTCGCCTTCTGCCACCATTTTTTCGTAATCGGTGTGGTGCGGGTTGACTTCCACCGAAACGGTGAGCGCCGTGCCTGCCACAACCTGCCCAATTTCGCCAGTCACCTGCAAGAAAGGCTTGCCAGAAGCCTGAATATGGCGCGGATTGGTGGTAATGCCATCCAACCCCCACATCTTCAGGGCGTATTCAATCTCGTGTACGTGGGCGCTATCCAAAAAGTATTGCATCGAAAACTCCTTATGAAATGAAGATTTATTTTTCCACCAGCCGA
>DYNS01000318.1 GCA_020720965.1 Anaerolinea sp.
CACCCCTGTCGATATTGGCGCAGTCCAAACCGCTTCGGTTTGGGTGAGGGGGGCTATCACCGTCTGCACCGAAGCGGTTTGGACTGCGCCAATATCGACAGGGGTGGCGGTGGGTGCGGCGGGCGCAGGCGCGGCACAAGCAGCCAGCGCCAGGCTTAGGTTCAGCAGCAAGGCAAGTAGTAGTAGTTTTTTCATGGTTAGCCTTTGTGTGTTACTCGGTACTCAGCCGGGCGGTGGCGCCGCCATCTACAACCAGCGCCTGCCCGGTCATAAAGGAGGATTGTTCGCCATCTGCCAAAAAGTAGATGGCGTGGGCAATTTCGGCGGGCAGACCTACGCGCCCGTTGACAGTTTTCCGCGCCAGGTTCTCCAACCGCTCGTGAATATCTCCCGCGCCCACATGCCCGCGCCCCAAACCGGCTCTCAGCATGGGGGTATCTACTGCGCCGGGCAAAATGGCATTCACGCGAATATTCTGCGCCGCAAACTCAATTGCCATGGCGCGAGTCAGCGCCAAAAGCCCGCCTTTGCTGGCGGCATACGCCGCAATGTTGGCGGATGTCTGAATGGCGTGAACCGATGAGACGTTTACAATGGCACCGCCCCCGTTGTGAGCGAGCAAAGGGTGAGCCAGTTTGGCGGAGAGAAAAACCGAGCGCAGGTTAGAAGCCATCACCGCGTCCCACTCCTCCACGCTGGTTTCCAGCAGGGGTTTGGCAATTTGGTAGGCGGCGTTATTCACTAGGGCGGTTAGCCCGGCGCTAAGGGGTTGTAACTGCTCAAAAGCGGCTTCCAGCCCTTCCGGGCAGGAAATATCCGCCTGAATAAAATGCCCGTCAGCGGGGAAATCCTCCCCGTAGGCAGAGCGGTCTACGCCAATGACCTGCCAGCCTTTTTGGGCAAACAACTGCACGGTGGCGCGTCCGATGCCGCCTGCCGCGCCGGTGATGAGAATGGTGGGTTGGGTTGGGTTCATGGTTTAAGTATAACTCTTTTGGGGCTTATCCACTCAGCAGGGCATACGCGCCCAGGGCAAAAGCGACCTCCACATTCAGCGAGCGTTTACGCCCCCGCATGGGAATTTGCCACACCTGGTCGCACAGCGTCAGCAGGCCGGGGTCTACCCCGGTGAGCTCGTTGCCCACGACCAGCACAATCGGCAGGTGGGGCGGGGGGCTGGCGGCGGAAATATCCTCGGCGCGGGCATCCTGCTCCAACCCAATCAGCCAGGCTCCTTGCGCTTTCAGCTCCTGTGCCAGAAGGATGGCGTTGGATGCATATTGCCAGGGGATGTTTTTTTCTGCACCCAGGGAGGTTTTCTGCACTTTGGCATTTTGGGGCAGGGGCGTGATGCCGCTAAGGTACATTTTCCGCACCCCCAGCCCGTCCGCCGTGCGGAACATGGCTCCCACATTCCACGCCGAGCGGATGTTATCCAACAGGGCGCAAACCTGGCGGGCAGGCGGGGCGGCGGCAGGTTCTGGCTCTGCCGAAAGCGCCCGGCGTAAAATCGGGCTTGTCTCTCCCAGGCAAAGGGGGCAGCGTAGCCCAAAGGGATGCTCTTCCGGCAGGGGGTAGCGCAATCCACAGGCGGGGTTTTGGCAAAGGCGAATTTCGTAATCAGTCATGGGCTTGGGGTAAAAAAGAAGGTTGAACGCTTTTCTGCGCGTTCAACCTTCCGGGGTGGCAAAGGGGGGAGGTTACAGGCGCAGGGTGGCTTCCACCATGCCGGTTTGGGGGTTGGTGGCAATGGAGGAGAACCCGGCTTTGCGGCAGAGGGTTCGCATGGTGTCGTTTTCTGGGGACATGCCTGCCATAATTTGCTTAATGCCCTCGCGTTTGGCAACCTGAATGAGGCGGTTTATCAACTCCTTGCCCAGCCCCTGCCCCTGATACTGGTCACTGACGAGCATGGAGAGGCGGGCATCTTCATCCTGCCCCCGGAACTTGCTGAGGCGCCCTACCGCAAAGATGGCGGGTTTGCTGTTCTCTTCGCCTTCCACGACCAGGGCAATCTCGCGGTTGTAGTCGTTATGAGACATGCGCGCCAGCCGGTCGTGGGTTACGCGCTCGCTCAACATCATGGGGGAGAGGTAGCGCAGGTACACGGTGCGGTCGGAGAGGGATTGGTGGAAGTCGCGCATCAGGGGTTCGTCCTCGGCGCGGATGGGACGGATGGTGACTTCTCGCCCGTCTTTCATCGTCCATTTGCCCACGTAGTGGTTGGGGTAGGGGCGAATTGCCAGTTTGGGCAGTTCGCTTTGGGGAGTGTCTTTGTCAAAAAGCACGACCCGCGCATCCAATGCCAGAATGGTTTCCGGGGAGGCGATGAGGGGGTTGATGTCCAATTCCTTAACCCAGGGGTTTTCGGCTATCAGTTGGCTAAAGCGTACCAGCAATTTTTCCAGGGCGGTAATATCCACCGGCTGCCTGCCGCGCACGCCCTTGAGGGCGGTGTAAATTTTGGTGCGTTCAATCATCCGGCGGGCGATGGTGGTGTTGAGGGGAGGCAGTGCCAGGGCGCGGTCTTTGAAGACTTCCACCAACTGTCCGCCGGTGCCAAAGAGCAAAACCGGTCCAAATTGCGGGTCGATGGATGAACCAACAATTAACTCGTAGCCTTCCACCTTAATCATCGGTTGCACGGTGCAGCCCAAAAAGTGTTCTGCCCCGGCAAGTTTGCTCACGGAGGTCTGAATGGCTTCAAAGGCGGCTTGCACTTCCTCGGCGGTTTTCAGGTTCAGTTTTACGCCGCCCACGTCGGTTTTGTGGGTGACGGTTTCGGAGTGCAGTTTTAGCACAACCGGGTAGCCCATCTCTTGGGCAATTTTGGCGGCTTGCGCCGGGGTTTCTGCCACTTCGGTGGGGGTGGTGGGGATGCCGTATGCCGCCAATAATTGCTTGGATTCGGCTTCGGTTAGCAGGTTACGTCCGGTTTCGCGGACGTGGTTGAGGATGGCGGTGGCTTTTTCGCGGTCAGGAGCGCCCAGTGCGTCATCTGGCAGGGCGGGGGTTTCGTAGAGCATTCTCAGGTTTTGGGTGTACTGCCACATGTAAGAGAAGGCTTGCGCCGCGTCATCCGGGTAGGCAAAGGTGGGGATTCCGGCTTTGTTGAGGATGGCTTCTCCGGCGGCGACTTCCTTGCCGCCAGACCAGGAGGCGAGGATGGGCTTTTCAAACTTTTTGGCGTATTGCTTCAGCAGGTCGGCGGTGGCGGTAGGGTCGGTCATCGCCTGAGGGGTCAGGATGACGAGCATCCCGTCACTGCTGTCATCTTCGGCTGCCACTTCCAGGGCTTTGGCGTAGCGTTCCGGGCTGGCATCTCCGATGATGTCGATGGGGTTGTTGTGGCTCCAGGAGGAGGGCAGGAATTCGTTATATTTTGCCATTGCCTCCGCCGAGACGGGCGCAAGTTCGCCCCCGGAGGTGATGAGGGTATCGGTGGCGAGTACGCCCGGTCCGCCTGCGTTGGTGAGGATGGTGAGGCGCGGACCTTTGGGCCGAGGCTGCCGCCCAGGCACTTCCGCCATCGAGAAGATTTCTCCAATGCTGTTTACCCGCAGCACGCCACAGCGCCGAAAAGCCGCTTCCAGCACCTCGTCCGAGCCGCAGGCGCTCGCGAACACGGCAAGGACGAACACG
>DYNS01000625.1 GCA_020720965.1 Anaerolinea sp.
GGCGAGGAAGAGACAGGCTTGCCAGAGGAAACGCAGGCGGTGGGTGTAGAAATCTTCGGGTTGGAGAACTTCGGCAAGTTCGGGGAAGAGGTCCGGGTTGATGAGAACCGCGCCGAGCAGGGCTTCTTCCGCCTCGCGGGATTGGGGGATGGCAACGAGGTCGGTCATCATGCCGCGCTCCGGGGGGTGTAGTCTTGCAGGGAAGTCTCCAGGGCAGAGGGGAGGAAGACCGGCTGCGGGAGGCTTTGGGCAGCGGCGAGGCAGCTGGACATGGTTTTGAGGAGGGCAGCCGGGTGGGAGACGATGAAGGGGTCTTTGTTCCAGCGCTGCCAGGTGAGTTGCATCGCCTGCTCGATGGGGGTATCGTAGCGTTGGGCGAGTTCGTTGAGGGAACGCAAGCCCCTGACCCATAGGGCATATTCACCGCCGGGTTTGTTGTGGGGCGGCTTTTGGGGCGGGCGGATTTGGAAGAGCTGCTGCATGAGCCCGGCGGTGGTTTGGCAATCCTGGGGAAAGTGGTTGTGGAGAGCGCGCGCGGGCGCGAATGCGCCCCCATGTTCTTTTTTAGTTAAATCAGTATTATTAAGGGGGCGATTTTCTTCTTGTAGATTTTCAGGAAGTAGCTCGATTTCGGGGGTAATTTCGGTGTTCGTGACCGTTTCGGTGTCTGTTTTTGTCAGGGTGTCGGTGATGGTTTCGGTGATGGCTTCGGTTTCAGTGACCGTTTCGGTGACAGTGACCGTTCCGGTTTCAGCGGCAGCGAGGGGCTCTTCGTAGACTTCCATGACCCAACGTTCAATGGCACAATGGTTGCGCTCCTGGCGGTAGCGGAGATACCCGGCGGCTTGCAGTTCTCGAATGCCGGAGCGGATGGCGTGTTCGCCCTCGGTAGAGCGCTGGACCAGGTCGTTGACATTGGTATGCCAATCGTTGGGTTTGCTGAGGAGGTAAGCGAGGATGCCTTTGGCTTTGAAGGAGAGGTTGGGGTTCTCGAGGATGCGCTTGTTAATCATGGCAAAGGGGTGGTCTGAGTCCTTGACGACCCGGAAAATGGTTTGT
>DYNS01000626.1 GCA_020720965.1 Anaerolinea sp.
TGGACAACCTTCTTCACCCCGCAAGGACACGCCTTTCACGGAACCTACTGGCACGACAACTTCGGCGTTCCCATGAGTAGCGGATGCCTGAATATGCGAACCAACGAAGCCCAATGGCTTTTTCGATGGTGCCTGCCCGCCGCCGGAGCGCCCGACCTGCACCCCCTCACCCTGGATAAAAAAGGCTACGGAACCCCCATCCGCATACTGCCCTGAAATCTATGCCAAGCCTGCACTGGGCTGGAAAAGCCCTCCCCAACCCCGCCACCACCACCCTGCGCCTCGATTCCATCACCACCCCTGGGGGGGCTGGCTACGCGCAAAGCGAACCGCAGAATCACCTCTTCCTCGGCGAGAATTTGCACATTATGGCAGCGCTTTTGCCCCAATGGCGTGGGAAAATCCAACTCATCTACGCCGACCCACCCTTCTACACCAACCGAAACTTCCGCGCCCGCATTGGGCGCGGAGAAGACTCACGCAAGCCCCAACAATGGCAAACCGCCCAGGGCTACGCCGACTCGTGGCAAAGCCTGGATGAATACCTGCAATTCCTCTACGAGCGCCTAGCCCTGATGTACGAACTGCTCGCCCCCGGCGGCAGCCTTTACCTGCACCTGGATTGGCACGCAGACGCTTATGCCCGTCTCCTGTTGGACGAACTCTTTGGCGCAGAAAACCTGCTAAACGAAATTATTTGGGCATATCACGGTCCATCCCCCATCCGCTCCGCATTCAACCGCAAACACGATACGATTCTGCTCTACACCAAAGGCGAACCCTACACCTTCAACGCCGATGCCGTGCGAATCCCTTACGACCCATCCACCCGCAAGACTTTTGCCGCCTCCTCCAAAGCCGGGTTTGGCAAAATTCCAGACCTGGAGCGTGGCAAAGTGCCAGAAGATTGGTGGTACTTCCCGGTCGTTGCCCGCCTGCACAGCGAGCGCACCGGCTACCCCACCCAAAAACCCGAAGCCCTGCTCGAACGCATCCTCCTCGCCTCTTCCAACCCTGGCGATGTGGTCGCGGATTTTTTCTGCGGCTCTTGCACAACC
>DYNS01000627.1 GCA_020720965.1 Anaerolinea sp.
CATCGGTCACGATGTCACCTACTCCGGAACCGTCACCGCCGCCCTGGAAGCCGTCATCGCCGGAGTCCCCGGCATCGCCGTCTCCCTCGATTCTCAACCCGGCGCCAAAGAACTGCAATACGCCCCCGCCGCCCAAGCCGCCCGGCAGGTTGTGCAAAAAGCGCTGGAAGAAGGCTTGCCCAGCGGAATCCTGCTCAACGTCAACGTTCCCTCCCAACCCATCCTCGGCTACCAAATCACCCGCCAGGGAATGCGCGTGTACCGGGACGCGCTGGACGAGCGCAGCGACCCTCGCGGCAACCGCTACTACTGGATTGGCGGCGAAGCCCCCACCGGCATCAACGAACAGGGAACCGACTTTGGCGCTCTGCAAGCCGGTTACGTCTCCATCACCCCCCTGCAACTGGACCTCACCGCCCATCAGGCGCTCAACTGGTTTAAGGGATGGCATTTTTAGATGGAAACCTTCTTCTCCTTCCTCGAAAAACGGGTAGACGACTGCGCCTCCCTGCTTTGCGTGGGGCTGGACCCTCACCCCTCCGACCTGCCCGCCCCCACCGCCCAAGCCGCCCTGGACTTCTGCCTGAATCTTGTGCAACAAACCGCCCCCTACGCAGCCGCCTTCAAACCCAACGCCGCCTTCTTTGAAGTCTTCGGCGCGGAAGGCTGGCAAGCCCTGCAACAAGTCATCGCCGCCATTCAGCAAGAGTCCAACCGCCTCGGTTCCCGCATCCCCGTCATCCTGGATGCCAAACGCGGCGACATCGCCTCCACCGCCGAAGCCTACGCCCAAGCCGCCTTCCAACACCTGGGCGCAGATAGCATCACCCTCAACCCCTACCTGGGCAAAGACTCACTAGACCCCTTCCTGCACACCCCCCACAAAGGCATTTTCCTGCTCTGCAAAACCTCCAACCCCGGCGCAGCCGACCTGCAAGACCTGCTGGTGAACACCCCTCAGGGCGTTATGCCGCTCTACGAACAGGTCGCCCGCCTTGCCCAAAGTTGGAACAGCGCCAACAACATCGGCTTGGTCGTAGGCGCCACCCAACCG
>DYNS01000319.1 GCA_020720965.1 Anaerolinea sp.
TAAAGGTAGGGCTGGAGGTGACGGTTGGGCTGGGCGGTGGAGGTGTGGGGGTGGAAACAGGCAGGGAAACGGGAGAAAGGCAGGAGGTTTGCAAGAGAAGCAGGAGCAGGAAGAATGTCCAAAGGCGGCGGAGATAATTTTTCATGCGGTTAACTATAATCCAAATTTCCTCGGCGCAGAGCGAGCGAAATCGCTATAATCGAGGGGCTGTTACTATCCACATTCAGGAGAAACGCATGTCTAAAATAGATTGGGTTTTGCAAGAGTTGGACGGTTTGAAGCAAGCCGGTTTGTATAACGCCATCCGCACCATCGAGTCGCCGCAGGGGGCTTGGCTGACGGTGGATGGCAAGAAGGTTCTTAACTTTTGCTCCAACAATTATCTGGGGCTGGCAAATCACCCCCGGATTGTGGAGGCTGCGAAGAAGGCCACCGAGACCCTGGGCGTGGGTCCGGGAGCGGTGCGCTCCATTGCCGGGACGATGAGCGTGCATATTAACCTGGAAGAGAGGCTGGCGCGGTTTAAGGGCGTGGAAGCCGCCATCACCTTCCAGAGCGGGTTTACCGCCAACCTGGCAACCATCCCCGCCCTGGTGGGTAAGGAGGATGTCATCTTCTCGGACAGGCTGAACCATGCCAGCATTATTGACGGCTGCCGCCTCTCTGGGGCGAAGATTATCGCCTACGAGCATAACGACCCGGCTTCACTGGAGGCGCAAATGAAAGAGAATTTGCCCCACTTTCGACGGGCGTTGGTGGTGACGGATGGAGTCTTTAGCATGGATGGCGACATTGCGCCCCTGCCCGACCTGTACGAAGTGGCGAAAAAGTACGATGTTTTGCTGATGGTGGATGACGCGCACGGCGAGGGGGTGCTGGGCAAGGGCGGGCGCGGCATTGTGGACCATTTTGGGCTGCATGGCAAGGTGGATGTGGAAGTGGGAACCCTCTCCAAAGCCTTTGGGGTGATGGGTGGGGTGGTGGCGGGCGAGGCGCACATCGTGGAATGGCTGCGCCAACGCGGCAGACCCTTCCTCTTCTCCTCCGCCCTCACCGCGCCCGATGCCGCCGCCTGCCTGGCAGCAGTGGACTTGCTGGAAGAATCGACTGAGTTGGTGGATAAACTATGGGAAAACGGGCGTTATTTTAAGGCAGAGATGCAAAACATGGGCTTTGACACTGGCGTAAGCGAAACCCCCATTACCCCGGTGATGTTGGGAGAAGCCAAATTGGCGCAGGAGTTTAGCCGCCGGTTGTTCGAGCAGGGCGTTTTCGCCATGCCCATTGGCTACCCCACCGTGCCGCAGGGCAAAGCGCGCATCCGCGTAATGATTTCCGCCGCCCACAGCAAAGCCGACCTGGATAAGGGCTTGGAAGCCTTTGGCAAAACCGGCATCAAACTGGGCGTTCTCTAACAAAATCATATATAATCCCCGCCCATGAGACGTTTCCCCCCCCTTCCCATTGCTCTGCTGCTGAGCGTTTTGCTCATGGGCGGTCTGTTCCTCAGCGCACAGGCGGCGGGCGAGCCGCAAGGCATACAATTTGCCACGCCCACCCCCCAACCGGACGGGCGCATTATCTACATTGTGCAAGATGGCGATAACTGCCTTCGCATTTCCCTGTTAACCGGCGTGCCAAAAGAACAAATCATCTCCCTCAACCGGCTGGATGAAAACTGCCTCCTCGTTGCCGGGCAGGAACTCCTCCTGGGCATTGGCGGACCAAGCGGAGCCACCCCCACCGCCGGAGCGGATGCCGCCACCCCCACCGCCCAAGCGCCCACGCCCACGCCTTTACCCGGCGAGGGTAGCATTTGCATCAGCCTGTACCTGGATGAAAACGGGGACGCGCTAAAACAGGATGCCGAGACCCTGGTAGAAAACGGAGCCATCAGCATCAGCGGCTCTTCCGGTCAGTTTACCCAAACCAGCAACACCGGCGGGTTGGAAGCAGTCTGTTTTGAGAAAGTCCCCGAAGGCGCTTACAACATCTCCATCGCCGCGCCGGAGGGGTACAACCCCACCACCCGGCTTAACTACAACGTGGAACTCAAAGCCGGAGACCAAATCTTTGTAGATTTCGGCGCACAATTGGCAGTCAGCGCCCCCCTCAGCCAACCAGCGGAGGAGGAAAGCGGCGGCGGCAACCTTTTGGGCATAGTAGGCGGCGGGCTGGTGCTGGCAGGGATTGGGCTGGCGGTGTATGCCTGGTTTGCCTACGGGCGCAAACCCAATTATTAACGCTTTTGAAGCCAAAACAAAACCCCCGCCCTTTTGTTTGGGGCGGGGGTTTGTGGTTAAGCGGCTTGCAATTGTTCTTGCGCCATCAAAAAGCCCTGGCGCAGCGCCTCGTGATTTTTGGGCAAAAGCGCCTTGTGCCGGGCGGGTAAGTGCCCCTGCAAGGCTTGCTCTATGGCTTCCAGCGAAAGTTCCCGCATGGAGGCAAGTAAAGCGCCTACCGTCACCATGTTGGTCAGGCGTTTGTCGCCAATGCTTTCGGCAATCTCATTGGCGGGGATGAAGAGGGTTTTAATATCCTGCCGCTGTGCGCCCCGGTCTATCATGGAGGAGTTGACAATGAGGGTACCGCCGGGCTTCATCAGAGGTTCGTATTTGTCGTAGGAGGGCAGGTTGAGGGCGATGACGAAGGGAGGGTACTGCACGAGCGGCGAGCCAATTTCTTCATCCGCAATGACAACGGTGCAGTTGGCGGTTCCGCCCCGCATTTCGGGACCGTAGGAGGGAATCCAGGTGACTTCTTTGCCGTTATCCAGGGCGGCGTAGGCTAACA
This sequence comes from Anaerolinea sp., assembly GCA_020720965.1. Lineage (GTDB taxonomy): Bacteria > Chloroflexota > Anaerolineae > Anaerolineales > Villigracilaceae > UBA5195. The sequence continues at coordinate 2,794 of DYNS01000319.1, forward strand.
CCTGCCCGGCGAACAAAACGCCCTGCCCGCCAAAGCCGGAGATGATAATCTCTGTCTGTTTCATGGGGTCTCCCTAAAACCTTAAATCGCCAACAGCGGAGGAGACTTTGAAGTCTCCCAGCGGGTAAACCGGAACCATGTGCTGTTCCAGCCAGTGTAAAGACTCCACCGGAGAAAGCCCCCAGTTGGTGGGGCAGGTGGAGAGCAGTTCCACCATGGAGAAGCCCAAGCCGCGCACTTGCGCCTCGAAGGCGGTGCGGATGGCTTTTTTGGCTTTGCGGATGTTTGCCGGGTCGTGCAGGGAGCGGCGCACCACATAACCCGCGCCGTCCATTTTGGCAATCATCTCAGACATTCGCAGGGGGTAGCCTTGCAATTCCACGTCCCGCCCGTTTTGGGAGGAGGTGGTCTTTTGCCCTGGCAAGGTGGTAGGCGCCATTTGTCCGCCGGTCATACCGTAGATGGCGTTGTTGAGGAAGATGACGGTGATGTTCTCTCCGCGTCCGGCGGCGTGCATAATTTCCGCCATACCAATCGAGGCAAGGTCGCCATCGCCCTGGTAGGTGAAGACGATTCGGTCTGGCATGACGCGCTTAATCCCGGTTGCCATGGCGGGGGCGCGTCCGTGCGCGGCTTCCACAAAATCTACGTCAAAGTAGTTGTAGGCAAAGACCGAGCAGCCTACCGAGGCCACCCCAATGGTGTGATCGGTCAGCTTCATCTCGTCCAACACTTCTGCCACCAACCGGTGTGCCACGCCGTGCGTGCAGCCCGGGCAGTAATGGGTATTGACTTCCAACAACGCCTCTGGGC
>DYNS01000628.1 GCA_020720965.1 Anaerolinea sp.
GGCATTACCTCCCAGGATGCGCACATTGCCGGTTATATTTTGGATGAGTGGAAAAGTTGTGTCGTCCTGGTGAACAAGTGGGATGCGCTGGAAAAGGATACCTACACCATGGAAACCTACACCCAAACCCTGCGCCGGGAACTGAATTTTATGGACTACGTCCCGATTCTCTTCATCTCCGCCAAGACCGGGCAAAGGGTGGAGCAGGTCATTCCGCTGGCGCTGAGGGTGCAGGAAGAACGCCTGGCGCGGCTTTCGACTTCCAAAATTAACAGCATTCTTCAGAAAGCGTTGGATTATCAGCCGCCACCCTCGCACGCTGGCAGGCAAATGAAGATTTACTACGCAACCCAGGTACGCTCCGACCCGCCGACCTTTGTGCTCTTCGTCAACGACCCCACCCTGATGCACTTCTCCTACCTGCGCTATTTGGAGAATCAAATCCGCGAGGAGTTTGGCTTTTTAGGGACGCCTATTAAGTTGGCAACCAAAGGACGCAAAGAGAAGGAATAAAACATCTGCCCCCCTCGCCCATGTCAACGGGTGAGGGGGGCAGAAAAAAAGCAGGGGCGGGGATTAAGGCGTGGCAGTGGCAGCAGGCGTAAAAGTCGGGAGGGGAGTGGGTGCAGAGAGACGCACCAGACGGGGATTCACCCACAAGGCGCGGTCGCCGCTGGCAGAACCGGCGGCTCCATTCATTAAAATAAATTGCACATCCTTCCCGGCGAGGGAGGAAAGGTCGAGATTGAGGGTGTAAACCATACCCTCGTATTTTTCGTTAAAAGACCAGAGGGTTTGTACCGCCCCGCCGCCAACCTGATAACTGAGTTTGTAACTGACATAGCAGGAGGTGGCGTTGTACTCGCAGCCAATGGTTGCCTGAAAACGGTCGCCGGACTGAACGCGGATGGCAGGATACACGGCTTGGATGTAGCCGTTGTTTACGTTTTGGGGGGCGGTCAGCAGGGTGATAACGCCACTTTCGGCGCTGTTTTCCATTTTTACGCTGGTTTTGGAGAGGACAAAGCCTTTTGCGTCCCCGTCTG
>DYNS01000629.1 GCA_020720965.1 Anaerolinea sp.
ATTACCACCCTGATGGTGTGGCAAAAGGGCATGGTGCAGTTCCATGAGTTTTTTGCCCTGTTTTTACCATCCCTGGTGAACTGGCTGGTTCCGGCCTTCATTCTTTCGCTGGCGGTACCCCAGCTGCGCCCCGAGCCTTTGCATGAACAACCCAAGGTTAAAACAGGCGGGTTTGTCGCCTTGGGCATTTTTGGCTTCAGCATTGCTCTGGCCGTGGTCATGCACAATCAACTGCATTTGCCGCCCATGCTCGGCATGATGACCGGTTTGGGCTTATTGATGGTGCAGGGCTACTTTATCCGTCGTGTAGAGGGGGATAAAAACGCTGATCTCCATTTTCCGGAGGCTGGTATCGACACGCGCCTGTTCAAGCCCAAAGACAAGCCTTTTGATATTTTCATTTCCATGAAGCGCGCCGAATGGGACACGCTGCTGTTCTTCTACGGCGTGGTTCTGGGCGTGGGCGGGCTGGGGGCCCTCGGCTATCTGGCAGGGCTATCCGGTCTGATGTACGACGGTTTGGGCGCAACTACGGCCAATGTTCTGGTCGGTTTGCTTTCAGCGGTGATCGACAATATCCCGGTGATGTATGCCGTACTGAACATGAATCCTGATATGTCGCTCGGCCAGTGGTTATTGGTCACACTGACCGCCGGTGTGGGTGGTTCGCTGCTTTCCGTCGGTTCAGCCGCAGGGGTGGCCTTAATGGGGCAGGCGCGTGGGGTGTACACCTTTATGGCGCATTTGCGCTGGAGCTGGGCGATTGCTCTTGGCTATGCAGCCAGTATTTTTACCCATCTCGTGGTTAATCAGTCATTGATGTAATAGCCGGCTTTTGGCTTGGGTGCAGATAAAGCGAAGGTTTGTTTGAAACTTGCGCCAGAGGCGCGGCTTTGGCTTTCCCGCCCCCTTTTGATGCCGCCGTGGACTGGCCAGTGTAAGCTGGGTAAAAGCGCCATGGATGGCGCATTTAGTCTCTCCGCGACAGGAAGTCGCGTTGAGACGCCCCGGCTGGAGCAGGTCAGTTCACGGCTTGCCCGAAGGGC
>DYNS01000320.1:0-1920 GCA_020720965.1 Anaerolinea sp.
CGGAACCGATTTTGGGATAAAAGAAAAGAAGGCATTGGCATATTATAAACGCATCGGTGACACAAAAAAACGGACTGCCGGGCAGTCCGTTTTTTATGAGCATGAGAAACTCTAGCGCAGGTTGGCGCGCAGACCTTCCAACTTGCCTGCAACAGAGCCATCCATCACTTTGTCTCCAACTTTGATGACGAGACCGCCCAGGATGGCGGGGTCAACGCGGAAGGCAACATCAGCGGCGCCGCTCTTGGCAAGCACATCCTGCTTGACGGCTTCCTGTTCGGCATCCGTAAGGGGTAGGGCGCTGGTGACTTCGGCAGAGGCTCCAGAAACGGTTGCACCATCGAGGACGACCACTTTGCCAGCCTTGACACCGGCAAAGAACTCGCCGAGCAGAGCGTGCTGGCGTTTTTCATCCAGAGCTTCGCCCACAAGTTTTTGGGTAGCAACGATAGAGAGAGCGGCTACCTGTCCGCGCAGGTCACCCAGGATGCGGTTGCGTTCTTGTTCCACTTCCTGAAGAGCCTTCTCGGCAGATTTTTTGGCTTCCACATCCGCAGCGGTTTTCACATCGCGGGCGGCGGCTTCGGCGCGTTCGGTCGCTTCGCGGACAACGGCACTGGCTTTTGCCTGAGCATCCGCCACAATTTTGGCGGCTTCTTTTTCGGCATTGGCGCGGGCTTCAGCGGCAATGCGGGCATCTTCCATGCCCTGGGCTACCGTCTGGCGGCGTTTTTCCAACATGCCAGAAATGGGACCAACAACCCATTTGGCGACAACTGTGTACACAATGAGCAGGTTGATGACCTGCACAAGGAAAAAGGGTAGGTTTAGACCTAGGGCTTCCAAAGCATCCTCCGTTTTGGTTAGAAAACGAACAAGATGAGGAGCGCAACAACCAGACAGTAAATGGCAACGGCTTCAGCGAAGGCAATGCCAAGAATCATGTTGGTTTGGATGGTGCCGGTGGCATCGGGGTTGCGTCCCATTGCCTGGACGGCGCCGCTGGTAACAACGCCAATCCCAGCGCCCGCGCCAATGGCTCCAATCATTGCGAGTCCAGCGCCAATAAGTTTTGCGGCTTCAGCTTCCATTGTATGTATCCTCCGTGACTAGGTTTCGGGCGGTCTTTCCGCCTCTGTGAAATGGGAATTTTTATGAGTGTATTATGCGTGAGCTTCTTCGTGGTGTTCGCCGCCATGTCCCTGGGTTGCCTGAGACATGAAGACCATTGTCAACATACCAAACACAATCGCTTGGATGAGACCGACAAAGAATTCCAGCAGGTAGAACATGGCAGGGGCAAATACTCTGGTGAGGGAGCCCATCACGAAGATGAGGACTGCGCCTGCAAAGAGGTTGCCAAAAAGACGGAAGGCAAAAGAGAGAACTTTGGAGAACTCAGAGACAAGTTCCAGCAAGCCTACGCCAAAATCGATGAAGCCGAAGATGGGTTTGCTGAACAAGCCGCCTACGTTCCAGAACTTCCAAAGATAAGCAATGCCTTGAGAGCGGAAGCCCATGACCTGTACCATAATGACGGCGACCACCGCGAGAGCAAAGGTAAAGTTCAGGTCGGTGGAGACGGGGCGCAGGAAGGGAATGACCGCGTAACTTTCGGCATGTCCCTCACCGTGCGCTTCTGCCGCCGCGCCTTCATCCCAAATGGTATTGAAAGGACCGACCTGCTTGAGCGGGTAGCCGTGCCCTTCGTATTCGTGGATGATGCCGATGGTTTCGTTGCCGGGGATGAGACCAGACCAGTTGGCTGCCAGGACGAGCAGGGTAATGGTGGCAAACCAGGGGAAAATCTGTTTTGTCCACTTTCCGGCAGTGCCTTCGGTGATGCCGTAGAGCATTTCCAGCAGGAATTCGACTGCGCCGGAGATGCCCGTAAGGACCACTTTGCCGCTACTTACGCCG
>DYNS01000320.1:2020-3587 GCA_020720965.1 Anaerolinea sp.
GAATTCGACTGCGCCGGAGATGCCCGTAAGGACCACTTTGCCGCTACTTACGCCGATAGCAATGGCAATCACGATGATATCCGCGAGGATGAGACCGACAAAAGTATTGGTGGGGTAAAACACCCCAAACCAGGGTTCTTCTGTCAGCTTTTCGCCGGGCAGGTAGACATGCGGCATGATGGGGTTGATTCCCAAACCAATTTTGACTCCCAAAATGTCAAATTGGAAAAACAGGAAAACGCCCAAAAGAATCGCCGCAAGAACCACCCAGCGTGCCCAGACTCGGTTCTTGGGTTTTTCAGTCACGATTTGTTTCCTCCTCAGAAGATTTGGCTGAGTTACCAGAGATTGGTTTTAACCGGTTTGTTGCAGATTTTACGATGCGGTAGAGAATGACTACAGAAACCGGCGCACTTCCCATGATGAAGAGAACGGTGAAAAGCGGTTTGGTGTCGAACTGACGGTCTAACCATAAGCCCATAAAAAGCGAACCAATGAGTATGACGGGAGTAAGGCAACCAACCTGCCCAATGACAGCCGCCAGGGTCATGTTGAAGGTATTGGTTTGGGGCTGTGCCTGGGGGTGCTGTTCGGGTGCGCTCATCGGACGTGGATTATATCACAGGGTTTTATGGCTCAAGCAAAAAATGGCGCAAACCTTCTCCGTTGCGGAGAAGGTTTGCGATAGTGGAGAAGTTAGAAGAAAAGGCTGAGAGCGGCATCGGTGGAGAGGCTGAACCAGGGGGCGAAAATGGTTCCAGCCAGGATGATGCCGATGGTCAGAATCACCAGCGCGATGGTGTAGGGGCGGGTGACGGGGATGGGGTGGGATTCTTCGTCTTCGCCGGGCATACGGTAAAGGTACACATACTTCAGAACGGTGAGGTAGTAGTACACGCCGATGACCGAGTTGATGATGCCTACGATGACGAGCCAGTACCAGCCAGATTTGACCGCCGAGGCAAAGACCAGGACTTTGGCGATGAATCCGCCGAAGGGGGGCATTCCTGCCAGGGAGAGGAAGGCGACCAGCATGGCGAGCGCCAGGTAGGGGGAGCGGCGGCTCATGCCATCGTAGGCACGGATTTCATCAGTGCCGATGACGCGCCCGACTGCGGCGATGATGCCGAAGGCTGCCAGGTTGGTGAGGATGTAGGCAAGCAGGTAATACACAACACTGGCAATGGCAAATTTCTCCGGGTCTGCCTGGTTGGCGGCGACTACGCCAACGAGGGCGTACCCGGCGTGGGCGATGGAGGAGTATGCCAAAAGGCGTTTGATGTTGGTTTGGGCAAGGGCGACCAGGTTGCCGAGGGTCATGGACAGGGAAGCCATGACGGCGAGGAGCATTTGCCAATCCGCGTGCATTTGGGGGAAGGCAGTGATGAAGAGGCGGATGAGAACGGCAAAACCAGCGGCTTTGGATGCGGTGGAGAGGATGCCGGAGACCGGGGTCGGAGCGCCTTCGTAGGTGTCTGGTGCCCAGAAGTGGAAGGGAACCAGGGACACTTTGAAGCCCACCCCAACGACCATCAGAAAGAGAACGCCGAGAGAGATGGGATTGAAG
>DYNS01000630.1 GCA_020720965.1 Anaerolinea sp.
CGTTTTTTGCCCCGGCGGGCGGGTGGCGCATAAGGCTTATGCCCCTCTGCTGAGGCAGGTCGCCGCCCAAGGTTATTTGGTCGCCCTTGTTCCAGTGCGCCTCAACCTGGCATTTTTTGACTTGCAAGCCGCGCAACCCGTCCTGCAAGACTTCCCACAGGTGCAAACCTGGGTCGTTGGCGGGCATTCGCTGGGTGGGGTGGCGGCGGCTCTCTTTGCGGAAGATAACCCTCAGGTACAGGGCCTCATCCTGATGGCATCCACCCCACCCAATGACCACCTTCGCCAAAGTTCCCTGCCTGTCCTCAGCCTCAGCGCCTCTCTCGATGGTCTCTTCCCCCCCGAAGATGTGGAAAAATCCCTTCAACTCCTGCCTACTCACACCGTAGTAGTCGAAATACAAGGCGGCAACCATGCCCAATTTGGCGACTACGGCGCTCAGGCGGGCGATAACCCCTCCCAAATTAACCCCTTTTCGCAGTGGCAGCAAGCCTCTTTGGCGGTTGCCTCCTTCCTGCGGCAGATTACCCCCTAAAAAGGAAAGCCATGAAGCGCCTTAAACCCCTCGCCCTCACTCTCCTCGTTCTCTTCCTGCTTTTGGCTATCGTCCCCTTTCTTGTGCCGGTTCCGCCCCTGCAAGGCACAGTCCCCACCGCCCAGCTGGCGGCGGCGGATAGTCTTTTTGTCCCGGTGAACGGCTTGCAGGTTCACTACAAACAAAGCGGCAGCGGCGAGCCGACCTTCCTGCTCTTGCACGGTTTTGGCGCGAGCCTCTTCACCTGGCGGGAGGTGATGGACGACTTTGCCAGCCTGGGGCGGGGCATAGCCTACGACCGCCCCGCCTTTGGTCTCACCAGCCGCCCCCTGCAATGGGAGGGCGAAAATCCTTACACCGCCGAAGCCCAAGCCGCCCTCACCATCGGGCTGATGGATGCCCTCGGCGTGCAAAAAGCCTGGCTCGTGGGCAATTCTGCCGGGGGGACGGTTGCCCTTTACACTGCCCTGCTCTACCCGGAGCGTATCAGCGGGTTGATACTGGTCGAT
>DYNS01000321.1 GCA_020720965.1 Anaerolinea sp.
GGCGCGGACAGAGGTGGATTGGGTGGAAACAACAATGGCGGCGCTAACCATGAGAACGGTTTGTATGGCGGTAAGGACTATCGTTTGCAGAACAAAACCAAATTGGGGCAAGGGAATGTTGCTAACTTGCAAGCCCGTCATATAAATGGCAATGCCAATGTAACTCGCCGCCAGAGGCACAATCACCCCCGCCACCAGTTTCCCCATATAAAGATGCCAGTCTTCCACCGGGCTGGAGAGCAAAGGCTCCAGGGTGCCGCGCTCTTTTTCGCCTACGAAGGCTTCCAGGGCAACGATGAGCGAGACGGTAACAGGGAAGAACCCCACAACCAGGATGAGAAAAGGCAACATGCGCTCGGCAATGATGCTTGCACCAAACTGGTTAATGTAGTTGATGGTTGCCTGGGCTGCAACGGTCATTAGATAAGGGAAGAAAAGGGTCAAGATGACCATCGGCATCAGAATACGCCAGTCGCGCATCTGGTCTATCAATTCTCTTTTGGCAATCAGCCACACCAGGTATAAACGCTTCATTGGCTTTCCTCCACTGCCCGCGCCATAACGCGCAGGTAAAGCATTTCCAGCGATTGATGCACGGGCTGAAGGGAAACCAGCCCCCAACCCTCCCGCAACAGGCTCTGAACGAGAAGGGGATTAACCGTATCCGGGTCTTGTGCCTGATAGCGAAAGCCGTCTTCCCCCTGTTGCAGAATCTCCACCCCGGCGGGTAATGCACTGCTGCGAGAGGGATTCCAGGGGCTACTGAGTTTTACCTGGTACTGAGGCAGCCCCAACAACTGAAGGCGCAACTCCGCCAGGCTGCCAGAGGCACGGATGCGCCCGCGATAAATGATGGCGATTTTGTCCGCCAGCATTTCGGCTTCTTGCAAGTTGTGAGTGCAGATGATGATGGTGCGCTGGGAGGAGCGCAGGCGGGCGATTTCTTCGCGTACCAGTTGGGCACTCTCCGGGTCCATGGCGGAGGTGGGTTCGTCCAGAAGCAAAACGGGCGGCTCGTGCAGGAGGGCGCGGGCAAGGGCGAGTTTTTGGCGCATCCCTTTGGAATATTCCCCGGCGCGGCGATGAGCGGCAATCTGCAAGCCAAAGTATTCCAGCAGGTCATTGGCGCGCTGTTTGCGGCGCTCGGCGGAGAGGTTGTAAGCCTGCCCGAAAAAGTCCAGGTATTCGTGGGCAGTCATGCGCCCGTACAAGCCGTGCATTTCCGTCAACACACCGACCGAGGCGCGGACTTGCGAGGGGCGCTGGACGACATCGTATCCTGCCACCTTTGCCCACCCGCTTGTGGGTGTCAGGATGGAGGTGAGCATACGGATGGTGGTGGTTTTACCGGCTCCGTTTTGCCCCAGCAAAGCCAATACTTCGCCGGGTTGCACGTCCAGGTTCACATCTTCCACGGCGTGGAAGGTGTCAAAATGCTTGGTGAGATTTTGAGACTGAATCATGGGGGTTTTGCCAGGGTTTCTGCCTCCACAACAACACAAGGGCGGCGGTTGCTGCCACAGCCGCCATAAAGGTTTGGTTCGCGTTTACGCCCAGGAGCGCAGAGGCATCCAGGCGTAGGAAATCCAGCAAAAAGCGGGCAGAGGGGTACAGGATGAGATAGACGAGAAAGAGACTGCCAGGGCGAAGGCGTTCCGCGAAACGGCGGGAGAGCCAGAGAAGCAGAAACATATTGCCCAGGCTCCAGAGCGATTCGTACAAAAAGAGGGGGTGATAGTACGAAAATTGCTCAAAGCCCGTCAGGCGGTGCGCGGGGTCGATGTATAACTTCCAGGGCAGGTCGGTTGGGGCTCCGTAGAGTTCCTGGTTAAAGTAGTTACCCCAACGCCCAATCGCCTGCCCCAGCGCCAGCGCCGGAGCGGCAATATCTGCCCATTGAGCAAAAGAAAGCCGCCGCGAGCGGGTGAAGAAGAACAAGGCAACCGCGCCGCCCAACACCGCGCCAGGGATTCCCAGCCCGCCGCGCCGCAGGTTGAGCAAGTCGAAGGGGTGGGTAAGGTAGTACTCGGTCGTAATCCCCTGCGCGATGGCGGAGGGCGAGGGGGTAAAGACGTGCCACAGTCTCGCGCCGATGATGCCGCCAATCAGAAGCCAGGTCAGCAAGTCCCAGACCTCGTTGGGGTTTTGTCCCCGCTGTTGGGCGTGCCAGGCTGCCAAAAAACCGCCTCCTGCCACACCCAGCATGAGAATTGCGCCGTAGTAGTAAAAAACAAAGTCGTTCAGGGCAGGAAAGTGAATGCCGTCAAACTGGAATTGCATGGCTACGCGCTCTTTCTGGCTTGCTGGCGTACTTTCCAAATCCTTTGCAGGGCGGTGACATTTGCCAAAACGGCGATAATCCAGGCTGCCAGGGAGGGTTGATTGAGCAAAAGCAGGGGCGCGAGAACCAGGTAACGCTCCACGCGGGTCAGAATGCCCACGTCCGCGCTAAAATCCAGCGAGGCGGCACGGGCTTTGGTGTAAGAAACCAGCACAGACCCGGCGGCGGCGGCGTACACCGCCATTGCGGAGATGTGGTCTTGCACCGAAAGGAAGTGATACAAAAGCCCGCCCAGGATGAATAATTCGGAATAGCGGTCTGTCACCGAATCCACAAATGCGCCAAAGTCGCTGGCTTCGCCGCGCAGCCTTGCCATTGTGCCATCCAGCGCATCGAAAGGAGTGCAAATGAGAATGTATAAGCCGCCCGCAAGCATATTGCCCTGCGATAAGTACCAAGCGCCCACAACGTTGCCGAGCAGCCCGAGCATGGTCATGGTGTTTGGGGTAATGCCGAGGCGATTAAGAAAACCGCCAATGGGGTCTAACACGCCCTTAAAGACGACCCGCATCCTATCGGTAAATGATTTTTTCTGCGAAACCTGCGCCTGATTAGCCATCGGGAGATGGTTCCTTTCTGTTTGATTTTAATCGGACAAAATGAGCCTGATATTACAAAACGAGAAAACCTTCAGATTTGAAAAGAATCTGCCACCCTGCACCTTTTGCCGGGCTGTGGCTTAACCCAACTCTTCATCTGATTCTTTATCCAACAGCACTTCCCTATCCCTGCCGCCGCCCTGCGCTTCGCCCACAACCCCCATCTCCTCCAATTGGTCCAGCAGACGGGCGGCACGCGGATAGCCAATCTTAAGTCGGCGCTGCAAAAGAGAAACGCTGGCACGCTGACTGGCGCGGACGACTTCTATCGCCTGCTCCAACAGGGCATCTTCGCCGCCTTCCTGCGGCTCCGTTAAAATAGATTCCCAAGGGGGCGGGGTGGGCGCTCCCTGCGGAGACATTTTTTGCCAAAAGGCAATCATGCGCTCAATCTCCTGGTCGGTCACAAGAACGCCCTGGGCGCGGGTGGGGCTGCCCACTTCCGGGTTCAGGAAGAGCAAGTCGCCTCGCCCCAAAAGCGATTCCGCGCCGGGGGTGTCCAGAATCACACGGCTATCAATGCCGGAGGCTACTGCAAAGGCAAGCCGGGCGGGGAAGTTGGCTTTAATCAACCCGGTAACGACATCCGTGCTGGGGCGCTGGGTGGCAACCACCAGGTGAATGCCGGTCGCCCTCGCC
>DYNS01000030.1 GCA_020720965.1 Anaerolinea sp.
GGGGGGCGTGCCGGGTGGGCGGGGCATAGGTCAGCCCGCGCCCTGCCTCGTCCCGGATGACCTCTGCCGGGTCGTAGGGGGTGAGCGCCGGGGCGAAGACCGCTACAAAAACGGCAGAAAGTACCAGCACCGCGCCTGTCATTCCCATCTTGTTGTGGCGGAAGAGGTGCCAGAACGCCAGCAGATTGCGTTGAAACAAAAGCCAGGATTCTTGCATGGTTAATTTGCCTTAATGCGCGGGTCCAGGGCAGTGTAGAGCAAATCTGCCAGCAGGTTGGCAAAGATGACGCTGACCGCCAGTAACAGGAAAGCGCCCTGAAGGAGGGGGTAGTCTTGCTTGGTAAGGGCGGTCTGAAAGAGTTTGCCCAACCCATCGTAAGAGAAAACGGTTTCGATGTAGATGGCTCCGGAGACGGTGAATCCCAGGTTGAGGGCTATCATGGTAACGATGGGCAGGATGGCGTTTTTGAGTCCGTGCCGCCATAAAACCTGCCACTGACTTAACCCTTTGGCTTTGGCGGTGAGGATGTAGTCTTCTCCCAGCACTTCCAAAATGGAAGAGCGCATGATGAGCATGTATTCCCCCAGATACAAAATGGTGAGGGTGAGGGTGGGCAGGACGAGGTGCTTTGCCAGGTCTGGCAGGACGGTGTGGAGGGGTTTGCCCACGTTTTGCGGGCTGAGAATGCCGCCGGTGGGAAGCCCCAGCCAGGCGCTGCCCGCCGCCAGCAGAATGATTCCGAGCCAGAAGGTGGGCATTGCCCAGGCAACCAGTGAGAAGGTGAGAGCGGCGACATCCCACCCGGTTTTGTGTTTCCAACCTGCCAGCAAGCCCAGCAAAATGCCCAGCAAGATGGAAAAGACCTGCCCAAGCCCAATGAGCAAAAGGGTATTGCCCAGTTTGGAGAGCAAAATCTCCGAGACGGGTTTGCGTAGAGACCAGGAAACCCCCAAATTTCCGCTTGCCCATTGCTTCATGGTGGCGAGGAATTGGTCTGGAAAGACAGGTTTATCCAGCCCGAATTGCTGACGCAGGGAGGCTTGCACCTCCGCCGAGATTTTGACGTTGCGCCCAATCACCGCCCGCACCGGGTCGCCGGGGAGGATGCGGAAGAGCAGGAAGTTCACCAGGGCGACAACCAAAATGGTGAAGAGGGCAAGGCTGATTTTGCGGAGCAGGTAGTCTTGTTTGGTCATGGCAGCGCGGCGTTGGGGGTGAGGGAAAAAACTTCCCGGCGCGGGAACGCCGGGAAGCGGGGTTAAGCCAGGGGTTTAGGGAACGGCTTCCACTTGAAGCAGGGATTGGAAGGAGTCTATGCCGATGGGCGATTCGAGAAAGTTGGTGAATTTATCGGTGCGGTAGGCTTGCAGGATGTTTCCATACCACAGGACGATGTAGGGGCGGTCGTTGAAGACCATTTCCAGCATCTCCCAGACGGCTTTTTGGCGTTCTGCCGGGTCTATCATCTGCTGTTGGGCGAGGTAGAGTTCATCGTAGGCTGGGTTGGTGTAGCCGCTGTCGCTCCAGCCGCCTTCCACGTATTGTTCGCTGGTCATCACGCTGAGCATAAAATCCGGGTCTGGGTCGGAGCCCCAGCCCCAAATGACCAGGTCGTAGTCGGCGTTGGGGTTGGTAGCGACTACCAGGCTATCCGGGTCTACCGCTTCTGGGGTGACTTTGATTCCGGCTTCGGCGAGCCAGTTTGCCATCATGTCTGCTGCGCGGGGATAGTTGGATTGGTCGGAGGGGTATTGCAGGCGCATTTCCAGGCGGATGCCGTCTTTTTCCCGAATGCCGTCTGTGCCTTTGGCGTATCCGGCTTCTTCCAGGATGCGGTTGGCTTCTTCCAGGTTGAAGGCTACGTCTTGAATGTTTTTGTTATACCAGTATCCGCCGCCCAGGGTGGGGGGGATGATGGATACGCCGCTGACTCCGTTGCCTTGCAGGACGACATCTACCAGGTCTTGTTTGTGGAGGGCGGTGGCAATGGCGAGGCGCACTTGCGGGTCTTGCAGGGCGGGGTTGCGGGTGGGGGCGGGGTCGTGGTCTTCTGGCGCGGCATTGAGGATGAGTTCGGTGAGGGAGCGCCCCGGCAGGGAGACGGCTTTGACGTTCTCGAACCCGCTGACGGCGGCGAAGGCGCTATCGGGAATTTCTCCGCTCAGGTCGATGTCTCCCACTTTGAGGGCTTGTACCAGGGCGTCGGTATTGTCGAAGGTTTGGTACACCAACTGGTCTATTTTGGCGGGTCCTTCAAAGTAGTTGGGGTTAGTATCCAGCAGGATGATGCGCTGGTCTTTGTCCAGTACGGTCATTTTGAAGGGACCGGTGCCGATGGGGCTGAAATTGGTGAAGTTTTGCAGGTCTTCCGGGGTGGAGAAGGCTTCAAAATCTGGCGGGTACACAATGTAAAGGAAGGAGACGCGGTAATCCATGTTGCTGACGGGGAACTCGGTCTCAATTTCCAGGGTGTTGGAGTCGGTTGCGCGGGCTTCTGTGAAGCCGATGACGTAGCCGGAGTTGGTTGCCCAGCCGTCCGGGTTTTGGATGAAGGCGTTGATGTTCCAGGCAACTTGTTCGGCGTTGAGGGCTTCTCCGTTGTGCCATTGGATATTGGGGCGCAGTTTGTAGGTCCAGGTTAGCCCATCTTCAGATACAGAGCGGCTTTCTGCCAGCAAACCCACATAACTGCCGTCCTGGCTTTCGGTCATCAGGGTGGAGTAGACCAGGTCGAACATGGTATAGGATTCGGTCAGGAAGGCGTAGGCGGGGTTGAGGGTGTCGGGGAAGCCCATCCAGCCGACTCGCAGGCTCACCGGCTCGGCGGGCGCTTCTGCGGGGGCGGAGGTGGCGGGGGCGCTGCCGCAGGCGTTTAGCATAAGGGCGGCGAGCAATAGGGCGAGCAGGGTCAATTTACGCATCTCTTCTCCTCTGGGGGGTGGGAAAATAAAAAGCAGGCGGGGAACATATCCGCCTGACCGGTTGGTGTGGGGTAAAGGAAGAACGCAGAAGGGGGGGAGGGGGGAACTTTCAAATTTTTTGCCTCGGACTGATTTTACATGATGTTGAGGCGATTCCCGTTATTTTCTCTTTACCAGCCGGGAATTGCTCGTCTCCACCCCTTGAGGGGCGAGGGTTAGCCTCCTGCCAGTTTTGCCCTGAAGCCGCTTTTTTGCAGCAACGCCGCGATTCTTTCACGTTCCTGGCTTTGGATTTCGATGCTGTTTTCTTTTACGGTTCCGCCCACACCCAGGCTTTGTTTAAGGCTTTTTGCCAGGGCGGCGAGGTCTTTTTCTGGCAGGGTGAACCCGCGCAGGATGGTGACGGGCTTGCCGCCCCGCCCTTTGGATTCGCGGTGCAAGTAGATGGTTTGGGCGGCGGCAGGGATTGGTGTAGCAACGGCAGGCTGCTTTTCCTTGCGGAGGTCGCCAGCCTCGGAGGACCAAACGGTGCGGGAGGGTTCTCGGCTCATCGGGTGCTATATCCAGGTTTGGTTTTTCATCCAACGGTGCATGGCAAGGGGCAGGACGAGGAAAATTGCCAGGGTGACGAGGAAGGCGGTGAGACTCGTCCAGTCTGTAAGACCGGCAGACGGCTCGAAAAAGTTCATGCCAAAAAAGCCGGTGAGAAAGGAGATGGGCATGAAGAGGGTGGTGATGACGGTGAGGGTCTTCATGACATCGTTCATGCGGTTGTTGACCGCCGAAAGGTAGGTATCCAGGGCGCTGCTTACCAGGTCGCGCATCGATTCGTTCAGGTCGTGCATCCGCACGAGGTGGTCGTAAATGTCTCGAAAAAAGATGCGGTCTTGGGGGTCTATTACGGCGTAATCGTCCCTTGCCAGTTTGCTCAGGACTTCGCGCTGCGGGGTGAGGGTGCGGCGCAGGACTTGCAGGGCGCGTTTGAGGGTGAAGATTTCTTGCAGGGTGCTGGACTTTGGGTTATCCAGCACCTTGTCTTCCATTTCGTCAATTTGCTCGTCCAACTGAGAGACAATCGGCATGTAGCCTGCCACCAGGTCATCCAGCAGTTTGTCGAGGAGGTGGTCTGCTCCCTGAGAGATGAAGCGTCTGTCGCGCAGGCAAGCCTGGCGGGTATGTTCGATGCAGGGGAGGGGGTGGTCGTGATGGGTGACGACAAAGTTCTTTCCCAGAAAGACATCCAACTCGCGCAGGTGAAAGGCGCGGGCTTTGTCCATCTCCAGGCTGTTGAGAACGATGTAAAGGTAGTCGCTCCAGTCGTCCACTTTGGGGGAATGGGTTTGCTGGAGCGCGTCATCCACTGCCAGGGGGTGAAAGCGGAAGATGCCGGTGAGGATGGATTCTGCCATCTCGTCCGGTTCGTTTTCAAAATCCACCCACAGCAGGCTTTGGGGTTGGCGCAAAATGTCGTCAAACTGGCTGACGGGGATTTCGGCGCAGGGTTCCTGCTGTGGGGTGAAGCAGAGCGTGCGAATCAAGTTACAGTACCTTTTGGGTGGGGAGGAAGCCGGGTCGCTCGGCGTTGGCTTTTTCCAGGGCTTCGGCGCTGCCGAGGGCGATGACCGTGCCGTTTTCGTTGATGCGGGCAAGGACTTCTGCAAATTGGCGGAAGTCTTTGAGGCTGGTTTGCAATACCTCGGTGCGGATTTTTTGGCGTTCTTCATCGCTATATTCGGTGAGGTAGCGTGCCATGCTTGCCCAGCCTTTGGCATCTGGCAGCAGGTAAGCATCCAGGTCGCCGATGGTGCCGATGATGGTTTTGGTCAGTTCGCTTTCGCTGAGTTCCAGGTTGCGTAAGAAGGCGGCGGTGTTGTCGTAGTTTTCCAGGGTGGCAAGCAGGTTCGGGTCGCGGTAGGAGAGGAAGGAGAAGGTTCCGGTTCCGGTTTCAAAGACGCTGAATCCGCCGTAGGCGCCGCCCTGTACCCGCACTTTTTCCCATAACCAGGTGGTGCCGAGGTAGTTGCGGATGACATGCACCGAGCCGTGTGGTTCGTAGCCGAGAGCGTACAGGTTTGCGCCTTTGCCCACATAGTTCACCTGGGCGGGGATGCTGAGTCCTTCGTTGGCGTTTGCAGGTGGCAGGGCGGCTTGCAGGCGCTTTTTTGCCGGGTTTGCGCCTGCGGGGAGGGCTTCCAGCAATTCTCGGAGCGCGGGTTCCAGGCTGCGGGTGGAGGCGGCATCCAGGGTCAGGTTCATCATCATCCCGGCACGGGTCAGGAGCAGGTCGCGTACTTGTTCCAGTTTTTGCAAAACGGATTGCCAGTCGTTTTCCATTTCTTCTGCCAGGCGGCGCAGGAAGAAGAGATTCTCCAACCCGTTAATTTGTTCGCTCACCCAGCCAGATTCGCTGAAACGGGCGGAGAGGCGGCTGTTGACGACTGCGTGACCGCTGGGAATGAGGCTGGATTCTGCCCCGGCTTTTTCTTCCAGCACAATTTGCTTAAACCGCTCGCGGTTGTCCAGCCGGGCGCTGAGCAAGACTTCGCGCAGAATCGCCAGCAGTTCCGGGGCTTTTTCCAGGGTGGCTTTCCCGCGCAGGAAGAAGTACAACGCGGATTGGTCGCTCTCTCGGATGGAGGAAGTGAACACGCTGGAGTGGATTCCGCCGGTGCTTTTGCCAATGCGTTGAATGAGGCTGACGTAATCCTGACTTTGGGTTCCCATTTGCAACAGCGCCCTTCCCAGCAAGCCCACAAAGGGCAGCAGGTCGGCAGGCAGGTTGTGCAGGTCGAAGCCTGCATCCAGGTAGACGATGCCGTTGGTGGGCAGGTCGTGGGTGAGCCAGGTTACGCCTGCCAGTTGGCTCACTTGCAGGGGGAGATGCTTCACTTTGGGGTCAATATCCGCCAGGGTAAGGGCGGGGATGGTTGCCAGGGCTTCGGGGGTGTCGGGGGTTTCCTGACGTTTCTTCAGGGTTTGCACCTGTTCCATCAGGCGCTCAATCTCTTCTGGGCTAAGGGCGGCTTTGGTTTGCGCCAGGCGCTCGATTTCGGCGGCTTCGCGGCGTTTGCCTTCCTGCGGGTCGGGCAACAGGTGCAGGGTGGTGCAATGAGGGTTGTGGAGCAGGTGTTGGCGGATGAGGCTTTCAAAGTAGCCGCTGTGCTGACGGGCTTTAATGGCGTTGAATTCGGCTTCAAACGCCATGCCGTCGAGTGGGTTGGCATCGTACAGCCAGGGGATGAGGGCGTTTAACATCAGCGCCAGCCCGCGAGGGAAGCGCCCGGTGTTTTGCTCGCGCAGCCGAAATTCGATGGTGTTGAGGGAGGCGGCAACTGTCTCCGGGTCTATCCCGTCTTGCGCCAGGTCTGCCAGCGTTTGGTGGATGATTTCCTCCACTTTGGTCAGGTTTTCGGGCAAAACGCCCTTCATCCCCGCCGAAAAGTAACCTTGCCGCAGTTCTTCCTGGTAGCCGCCCAACACATCTTCGCCCAAGCCGCTTTCCAGCAGGGCTTTTTTGAGGGGCGAAGCCGGAGTGGCAAGCAGGATGTGGGAGAGGATGGACAGGCTGAAGGCAATCTCCGCCTGTGCCGATTCGGGCATGAGCCAGTTGACCGTTAAGTAGGCTTTCGCATCCTCCGAATCGCCGGAATCGTAGGGATGGGTGAACCGTTTCGGGGCATCCCATTGCGGCTGAAGCGGCAGCGCGGATGGAACTTCCTGAGCGTCAAAGTCTTGCAGCCAGGCATCCAACAGGCGCAGGCGTTCTTCTTCCGGGTCATCGCCGTAAAAATAAATGTAGGCGTTGGAGGGGTGATAGTACGTCTCGTGAAAGGCTTTGAACTCGGCATAAGTCAGGTCGGGGATGACTGCTGGGTCGCCGCCGGAGTTGAGTCCGTAGGGGGTGTTGGGGTAAAGCGACTGCTGCGAGAGTTCGCCCAGCAGGTCATCTGGCGAGGAGAGAGCGCCTTTCATCTCGTTAAAGACCACGCCCTTAAAGGTCAACGGTGCGGAGGGGTCTTCTATTTCGTAGTGCCAGCCTTCCTGCTGCAAGGTTTCTGGGGTAATGAGCGGGTAAAGGACGGCATCCAGGTAAACGTCTATCAGGTTATAAAAATCTTTCAGGTTGACACTGGCAACCGGGTAGCAGGTTTTATCTGGGTAGGTGAAGGCGTTGAGGAAGGTGTTGAGGGAACTTTTCGCCAGTTCGATGAAGGGTTCCTTCACCGGGTATTTGCGAGAGCCGCACAGCACGGAATGTTCCATAATGTGGGCAATGCCATTGGATGTCTGCGGCGGGGTGCGGAAGGTGATGCCGAAAACTTTGTTTTCATCGCTGTTGAGGACGGAAAGCAACCTCGCTCCGCTTTTGTTGTGGCGGTACAGGTTGGCGGTGCTGGAGATTTCGGGGATGTAGCGGGTTTCGAGGAGGGTGAAGGGCATGGGGAAGTCCTTTGGGGGGAGTGAGAAGTGCCGAAATTATATCAGGCTGATTCGTTTTGCCGCTGCGAGGCGGCGAGGATGCCGAGGAGAATGAGCGCCCCGCCGAGGAGTTCCAGCGTGCCGGGGCTTTCCTGGAGCAGGAGAAACGCCAAAATGGTGGAGCCAATGGGCTCGCCGAGCAGGGTAATGGCAACATGCGAGGCGGGTAAGAAGCCCAAAGCCCAGTTGAAGGTGGAATGCCCCAACAGCTGCGGCACAATTGCCAGCAGCAGCAGCCAAAAATAGGTGAGCGGCGCATAGCCAAAGGGAGATTGTCCCGCCGCCAGCATGAGGAGGAGCAAAGCCGCCGCCGCCATGCCGTACACCACAAAGATATAAGCGGGTAAAGAAAGTTTTGCCCTCAGTTTGCGCCCGATGATGAGGTAGCCGGTTGCCATCCACGCCCCGCTTAGTGCCAACAGGTTGCCCGGCAGGCTGTTTTGTGCCAGCAAAGTTTCGGGCGGTTGGCAGGTCAGTTGCCCCTGCCAGGCGCAGAGGTCGTTCATCGCGACGAGAGTCCCGCCCAGGAGCGCCAAAATCATCCCCAATAGAGCGGTTTTACCCAACTTTTCTTTGAGCAGCGCCGGGGAGATGAGCGCAACCCAAAGCGGCGTACTGCTGACAAGGACAACCGAACTGCTGACGCTGGTAAATTCCAACGAGGAAATCCAAGTAGCGAAGTGCAGCGCCAGGAACACCCCGGAGAGTAAGCCCAAGCCCAGGTCGGCGCGGGTGAGGCGGGCGAGCTCCGGGCGGTAGGATTTGTAAATGAATGGAAACAGCAGTAGGGTGGCAAAGGTCAGGCGCAGGGCGGCGATGGCAAGGGAGGGGGCTTCCTCCTGCGCGTAGCGGATGAAGATGGCAGAGGTGGATACTGCCAAAATTCCACCTGCAATGCCCAGGTAAACCACTGTGTTGGAGGGTCGCATGATGTTTCCTTTGCCGGGGTGACTCTGTTTCACCTGATGGGGTGAATTTTATATGATAATTGCTAGAAAAATAGTCTAAATTATTGACATCCCAAATTGCAGAGGCTAAAATCCTAACAGTAATTCACCAATCCGACAACCGGATTTTATTTTTCACAGGAGACTCTCATGGCTTTTGAACTTCCCAAACTGCCTTATGCTTACGATGCGCTCGAACCTTTCATTGACGCGCAAACGATGAACATTCACCACACCAAACATCATCAGGCATACATCACCAACCTGAACGCTGGTCTGGAAAAACACCCCGAACTGGCGGGTTGGTCTTTGGACGACCTGATGGTGCGCCTTAACGAAGTGCCGGAAGATATTCGCGGCGTGGTTCGCAATCATGGCGGCGGGCATTGGAATCACGATATGTTTTGGCAGGTGATGGCTCCCAACGCTGGCGGCGAACCCCAGGGCGAACTCGCCAAAGCCATTGACGCCGATTTTGGTAGTTTTGCCAATTTTAAGGCGGAGTTTGAAAAAGCTGCCGCCACCCGTTTTGGCTCTGGCTGGGCTTGGCTGGTGAAGAAAGGCGACAAGTTGGTAGTGGTTTCCACCCCCAATCAGGACAACCCCCTCAGCGAGGGTCTTACCCCCATTTTGGGCGTGGATGTTTGGGAACATGCCTACTACCTCAAGTATCAGAACCGCCGCCCGGAATATTTGAGCAATTGGTGGAACGTGGTGAACTGGGCAGAGGTTTCGCGCCGCTTCGGTAAGTAAAATCGCCTTCAGAACTTGCAATAAAAGGTTGTCCAGGAAGATGAAGTTTTCTGGACAACCTTTTTGCGTTATAAACGCTTTTCATCGAGCGATATTCCTCGTTCAACCGGGGGCTGCGATGACGGAAGGCTACCGTCCCAGCAGCGATGGGGGATGGGAATGCTGTATAATTTTGGCGGAGGCACCCTATGCAAACGATTGAGTTCCGCACAAAAATCAAAAATGGCGTTATCCACATCCCTGCCCGGTTCAAAGGCAAAGTAGGAGAGGATGTGCAGGTGATTCTCGTTTCCAAAAGCGAAAAGAAGTCACAACCTGACATCATCGATGAACTGATGGCGCATCCCCTGAAAGTAAAAGGGTTCAAACCCCTAACGCGGGACGAAGTCTATGCCAGCGAGTGACCCCGGCTTTATTGATACGAACATCTGGCTGTACGCTTTTACTGACGATGACACGCAGAAAAAAGATGTCGCTCAAGCGCTCATCAAAACATCCCAGCCCTTCATCAGCGGTCAGGTCATCAACGAAGTTTGCGTTAACTTGATTAAGCGTGCCAAATTTCCCGAAGCGCAAATTGGCGAACTCATCGAAACCCTTTACCAAAAATATGATGTTATCGAGATGAACAAGGTTTTGCTACTCTCCGCTTCGCAACTGCGCCATGAATATTCCCTTTCCTACTGGGACAGCCTGATTGTTGCTGCCGCGCTCGCCAGCGAAGTTAGAGTACTCTATTCTGAAGACATGCAGCACGGGCTGCTCATCCATGAAACCCTGAAAATTGTGAACCCCTTCTATGCCTAACTGAGCCCCCATTGATAGGAGTTCTACATGGTACTCACGAATTTTGGCAAAGATTTTGCAAATGTCGCCGTTTTTCTTTTGCATTATAATCACCGCACTTACCAACCTTAAAACAGGAGAATAAAAATGGCACACGTAATTACCAGTTTGTGTATGCGCGACAGCGGCTGTGTGGAAGTTTGCCCGGTGGAATGTATTACCCCCGGCAAACCTGTGGAAGAATACCCCCTTTATTACATCGACCCGGACACCTGCATCGACTGCGGCGCCTGCGTGCCGGAATGTCCCTTTGCCGCTATCTTCCCGGAAGATGAAGTCCCCTCCGCTTATGTTGCCAAAGGCGGCGAATTCCTGAACCGGGTCGGCTTTACCGGTCACTACGAAGCCGAAAATCACAATGGCGAGCCGGTTGTGTTGGATACCGCCAAAGAATTGGCTGCCGGTGAGAAAGTGGACTTAACCCCAGACATCGCTGCCAACGCCGCCTTCTACCAAAAAGGTCCCGGCTACAGCGCCAAGTAAGCCAAACAAGAGAAAGATGTAAAAACCGGCAGGTTGCACAACCTACCGGTTTTTTGTTTTTGGGTGAGGGCGCAATTTTTTTTACGCGCCAACCGCTTTTCTTAGCATTTCCACCGCCGAAGCCGCCATCAGCGCAGAGGCGCGGGGCAAAACCCCTTCGTCAAAGTCGAAACGGGGATGATGATGCCCGTAGATAAGCCCCTTTTCCTCGTTGGTTGAACCGACAAAGAAGAATGCCCCCGGCGTTTGCTGGAGATAAAAGGCAAAATCTTCTGCGCCCATTGTAAAGTGCCCTTTTTCCTCAATGTGATGGTCGGGCAGGGTGAGACGGGCGGCGGCTTTGACGGTGTTAGCGGTGTCTTCATCGTTGATGACGGCGGGGGTGATGTTGTCTATCACGATTTCCACCTCGCAGCCCATTGCCCTGCCAACGCCCTCGGTCACTTCCCGCAGGCGGCGATACGCCATCTCCTCCACCTGCGGCGAGAAGGTGCGGATGGTTCCCTTCATCTCCACCGTGTGCGGGATGACGTTGAAAGCCTCCCCGCCGTGAATGGCGCAAAACGAAATGACGCAGGCCTCCTGCGGGTCGGTATTGCGGGAGGCAATTGTCTGCGCGGCGCTGATGATTTGGGCGGCGGCGACCACCGGGTCCACCGCCTGATGCGGAATTGCCCCATGCCCGCCTTTGCCGGTCAGCCGGATGAAGAAACCCGCTGCCGAAGCCATCACCGGTCCCCCGGCAATTCCCAGCCAGCCCAAAGGGGCTTCGTTCCAGATATGCAAGCCCAGGCTGGCAAGCGGAGCAGGGTTCTGCAATACCCCGTCTTTAATCATCGTCTCGGCGCCGCCTGCGCCCTCCTCGGCGGGTTGAAACGCCAGGCGCACTGTGCCATGCAGCAGATGCCGGTTGGCGTGCAACAAGCGGGCAACCGTCAGCCCAATGGCGGCATGACCATCATGCCCGCAGGCGTGCATTTTGCCGGGGATGGTGGAAGCATACTCCGCCCCGGTTTGCTCCTGAATGGGCAGGGCATCGATGTCGAAACGGAGCATGAGTAAGGGTCCGGGCTGTTCGCCTTCAATGTGGGCAATGACTCCGGTTTTGGCAATTCCGGCGCTCACTTCCAGCCCCAGTTGGCGTAGTTCCTCGGCAATAATGCCGGAGGTTCGCACTTCTTCAAAGCCGAGTTCCGGGTGCATGTGAAAATCGCGGCGCATTGCCTGGCTATAGGGGAAAAGTTCCAGGGCTTGGGCGTAAAAGTCGGTCATGGTTCTCCTTGGGGTTTAACCGGGTTGGGTGAGGGATTGAAGCAGCTCGCCGGGCAAAAGCGGACATTCTGCCGGGTTGGCGTAGACTTCCCAGGTTTCGGTATGTTGGGCGGTTTCGCCGGGTTCCAGGCGTTGCAGCGGGGCGAGGCTTTCCAACTCAATAAACTCGTCTCCGCAGTAGGTTTCGGTGTTGCAGCCGCCATCCGGCAGGTTTGCGCCAGGGTTGGCGGGGAAGTGTTTTACAAAAAGAACGCCTTGCAGCAGGTAGGCTTGCCAGCCTTGCGGGTTAAAGTAACCCAATTTGAGGGGCGGCAGGCTGGGGTTGGCACGCAGGAGCAAAAAGTCATCGCGCAGGGTCAGGCGCGGGTCGGTGAGTTGGGTGTAAGACCAGACCGAAAGGTGTCGATTTGGCAGCAACCCGGCGGAATCTTGCGGGGCATTGGGTTGGGGGAAAATCCCCACCCCGCCCAGCCGGAACATGGTCAGCGCCCAGGGAGCGAGTTCTACCGCCCAGGCACCCTCGTTGCGGAGTTCGTGCCGCAGCAATACCTGGGGCTGATGCGGGTTGAGATGAATTTCCAGGCTTTTGGCAATCATCGTCCAGGCTTCGGCGGGCTGGTCCATTCGCAGCCCGTTGGCAAAGAAACTTGCCTCGGCATTTCCCGCTTCGGGGATGTAGGTGCGCGGCATCGATTCGGGGGCGTGCCAAAGGCGGTGTCCGCCCCGAAACTGAAAAACGCCATAAGGGGTTGGCGCGTTTTTGTGGGGCAGGCTGGCAAACAGGTTGGGTTGCCCCAGCAGGTTTAAGCCCAAAATGCGAGGGGCGTTTGCCAAAATAGTCAGTTGCAACCAATCGTTTTCCAGCCGGATGGTTTTTTCGTTCTCTTGATGGGGTGTCATCGGCGCTCCTTTTGGGTAGAAATCTTAATGGGCATAAGGGGCGGTGTCAAGCGCGGGTTTATCCCGGCTCTGCTGAAATGAAGTTGCCCATATAATAAGTATTTCTTATTACATTTGATAAGTTTTACAAATAGGGGATGAATGATTTGATAGATTGTGACAAAATTCACATGACGCGCTGCCCGGTTTTGGATACTCTTAAGTAGAATCTACAACCGGAGTTGATATGGACAGTCTTTTTTATTTGGGTCTCGGTTTGGGCGCGGTTTTTTGTGCTTATCGCGCCATGGTTACGCAAAGGCTTCTCATCTGCGCTTTGTACCTGGCGGGGGTAAGCGCCCTCGTCTCTGCCATTTTGTACCTTTTGGGGGCGCATCAGGTCGCGGTGATAGAACTGAGCGTGGGGGCAGGCTTGGTGACGGTGCTGTTGGTGTACGCCCTAAGCGTGGTGGGGGATGACGCCTGGGACGCTCTCACCGTCCTGCCGCGCTGGCTGGCGGCGAGCATGGCGGCGGCTTTGGCAGCCTTGTTGGGGGCGCTGGTCTTTCCCTTTTTGCAGCCGGTTTTTAGCCCACAAAGCCCCAACCTGACGATGGTCTTGTGGCAGGAGCGGGTGCTGGATGTGTGGGTGCAAATTGCCCTCATCTTTTCTGGGGTGATGGGCGTTTTGGGCTTGCTGGCAGAAAGCGGGGAGGCGCACCCATGAACCCCCTTACCCCGTTTGGCGCGGTCTTTTTCACCATTTTGGCTCTGTTTGGGGTCAGTTTGTATGGTTTGCTCATTACCCGCAACCTCATCAAAGTTGTTCTGGTGCTGCAAATTTTGGTTAAATCGGTTGTTTTGGCTTTGGCTTTGGCGGGCAGCATCGGCGGCAACCCTGGCTTGGGGCATAGCCTGGCGGCAACTGTCATCGTAGCGGATACGATTGTGGCGGTTGTGGCTTTGGCGTTGGCGGTGCAGGTGCGCCGCCGCTGCGGAACTTTGGACGTGCCGCAAATTTCCACCCTGCGAGGTTGATATGGCGGCGATACTTTCTCTTTCTCTCATACTTTTGCCCTGGCTGGGGGCGCTCCTTGTGTGGATGACCGGAGATTCTCAGCCCCGCCGCCTGAACGGGTTGGCGGTGACATTTTCCGGGCTGACGGGGCTTCTCGCCCTCACCC
>DYNS01000322.1 GCA_020720965.1 Anaerolinea sp.
TTTGCGTCCAAAGCCGTCAATTGCCAGGGCGGCTTCATCACCCTGAGCCAGTTTGGACATCAGTTGAGCGATGGTGGAGATGCCAGCCTTGGCGAGGGCATCGGTGGCGCGGGTGCCGAGTTCCAACGCGGAGACGGGTGTGGGCGGGGCTTTTTTGGCATCTTCGCGGGACTTTTGCTGCTCCACATAGTCCTGACGGGCTTGCAGTTTCTTGTAGAAGCGGTCTACCTGACCTTCCACGTCCAACAGGCGAGCCCCTTCGCCGGAGAAGAAGGGATGGCAATTGGAGCAGACTTCCACATGCAGGGATTTGCGGGTGGAACCGGTCGTCCATTTGGAGCCGCAGGAGGCGCAAACGACCTGGGCATCGGGGTAGTATTTGGGATGGATATTTTCTCTCATGGGAGCCTCAGCCTACTCGGCAGCCTCGAGGGCTTCGAGCGGAACAACGTTGGCGCGTTTGCGTCCGTGAACGACATCAAAGACAACAACACCATCAACAACGGCAAACAGGGTATCGTCCTTGCCAACCATTACGCCGTAACCGGGTTTGATGGAGGTGCCGCGCTGGCGAACAAGGATGTTGCCAGAGAGGACGAACTCACCGGCAAAGCGTTTTACGCCCAGGCGCTGGGAATTGCTATCGCGTCCGTTGCGGCTTGAACCGCCGCCTTTTTTATGTGCCATAGGATACCTCTCTTACTTCAGTTCAATTGCTTCAATCGCAAGGCGCGTGTAAGACTGGCGATGCCCGGTCTTTTGGCGGATGCGCTTTTTGGGCGAGTAAGTGAAATTGACTGTCTTTTCACCGCGGAAATGTTCCACAACAGTCGCTTTAACCGATGCGCCTGCCACAGTGGGAGCGCCAACGGTGATATCTTCACCGTTTACCAGCAGAAGCACCGAGTCTAGGCTCAGGCTTTCGCCGGGTTGGACGTGCAGCAAATCGACTTCGATGCTGCTGCCTTCGACGGCTTTGTATTGTTTGCCGCCACTTTCCAAGATAACGTATTTCATTGTCCCTTTCTCCTGGTCTTCGCTTCGCCACAGCCGCCGCGTTGGGTTTCTGCCTGGCAGGCAGTCGCCGCGCTGAGGGGAAGCCGGGATTCACACACGCCTGCGTCAAAAAAGGGCGCAAGCGAAGGGGGATTATACCTGCCTGGTAAATGAATGTCAACCGGAGTTTTTGGGTTAGAATCCGGCTCTTATGAAACGTCTTCCAATTTCTACCACCGAAAAGATAAAGGCGTTGGCGCGTAACCCTTACTTTCAGGGTTTGGGGGGTGAGTCTCTGCGCGAGCTGAGCCAGAATACCACCCTCTTCTCGTTTGAACGCGGCGAAAGCCTGTTTTGGGAGGGCGACCCCTGCGCCGGGTTGCACATTGTGGAGCGGGGCAGCGTGAAGTTGTTTCGGGTGTCTCCCAATGGCAGGCAGCATATTATGCGCGTCCTTGATGAGGGCGAAACCTGCAACGAGGTGCCGGTCTTTGATGGCGGGCTGAACCCGGTGAATGTGGAAGCCCTGGAAGAAACCAGCGTCTGGATTGTGGAAACCGAGGCGGTGCAGTCGCTAATGGAAAAAGACCCGCTGTTTATGCAAAAAACGATTCAGAATCTCTCCCGGATGATGCGCCATTTGGTGAAGTTGGTGAGCGAAATGGCGTTTTACCAGGTGACGCATCGCCTGGCGCGGCTGATTGGCGAACTTCCGGCGGAGGAGCTTGCCGCAACCGGGGCGCGGCGTTGGACTCAAGACGAAATTGCGGCGCGGTTGGGGACGGTGCGGGAGGTGGTCGCCCGCTCGCTGAGAGAGTTGGAACGTTCCGGCGCGATAGCGATGGAAAACCGTCAGATTCGGGTGGCAAACCCGGAGGTGTTGGCGCAGTGGGCGGAACCCTGGTCAGGTTAGGAATCGGGAATCCCGGCGGGTTTCAGGTCTTTGACGTTGAGTTGCAGGCTGGTTCTTCCGTTGTATTCGTTCTGTTCCAGGGTGTACATTAAATCTATTTTGGTTCCGGGGGTCAGTTGAGGTTGCAGGTCGCCCAGGCGGAAGGCAATGGCATCGAAGGTGACTTGCGAATCGGTCACGGTTAATTTCAGGTGTTTTCCATCCGAGCCAACTTTGCGGGCGTTTTTAACGGTGACTGCCCGGCTGACAAAGACGGCATCTGGGTTGCCGTAGCCGGTGGGTTGGAGGTAGTCCAGGTGTTTTAGCACTTCGGGTTTCATCTCCGCAAGTGGGATTTGCATATCGGCAGAGAGGGATGCACGTAAATCCTGATTTTGCAGGGCAAGGGTGGCAATTTGGCGCAGGCGCTGACGCAGGGCGGGTACATTTTCGTTAGAGACGGTGAAACCGGCGGCGGCGGCGTGCCCGCCATGCCGCAGGAGCAGGTCTTTGCATTCGTCCAGGGCTTGGGTGATGTGAAATTCCGGGATGGAGCGGCAAGAGCAACGGGTGAAGTCCTCGCCAACCTGCCCGACAACGGCGGGGCGGTAAAAGGCTTCTACCAGACGGGAGGCGGCAAGTCCGACAACCCCCGCGTTGAATTCCGGGTGGACGGCGAACATCAGGTCGGCATGGGGGTCTTCGGCACGCGCCTGGGCTTCTGCCTGTTCTTGTATTTGGCGGGTAATTTTTTGGCGTTCCCGGTTTTGGCTGTCTAATTGCTGCGCCAACTGCCCGGCGGTGAAGAGGTCTGAGGTGGTGAGGAGGGTGAGGGAGGCGAGGGCGGATTCTAAGCGCCCGGCGGCGTTGAGGCGAGGTCCCAACCCGAAGCCGATGTCGGTGGCGGTGATGCGCTGGGTTTTTAGCCCCGCGACCTGGGCAAGGGAGAAAATGCCCTGGCGGGAGGTGGCGCGTAAACAGCGCAGCCCGGCGCGGACGAGGAGTCGGTTTTCTCCGGTGAGGGGGGCGAGGTCGGCTACGGTACCGAGGGCGACAAGGTCGGTGAGGGCTTCCAATGGTTCCGGGGGTAAGCCAAGCGCCTGGGCAATTTTATAGGCGATTCCCACCCCGGCGAGGTCTTTTTCCGGGTAGGGGTCGCCTTCGCGCTTGGGGTTGATGACGGCGTAGGCAGCGGGGAGTTCCACATCCGGGTGGTGATGGTCAGAGATGATGAGGGTGAGACCGATGTTTTGGGCGTGGAGAGCTTCCTGAGGGGAGCGGATGCCGCAATCTACGCTGATGACGAGGCTGACCCCCTCGGCTTGGAGGGCGCTGAGGGCTTCGTTGTTGATGCCGTAGCCTTCTTCAAAGCGGTTGGGGATGTAGCCGCGCACGTCTGCGCCCCAAAATTGGAGGGTTTGCAGGAGGAGGGCGGTGGCGGTTACGCCATCCACGTCGTAGTCGCCGTAGATGGCAATTTTTTCTTTGTTTTGCAGGGCGGTTCGGATGCGGCGGGTGGCTTTTTCCATATCCAACATTTGCAGGGGGTTGGTGTCAAAGTCCACCTGGGCGCGGAGATAGGCGCGGGCTTGGGCATCGGTGGGGTAGCCGCGATTGTAGAGAATCTGTTGCAGGATGGGGGGGAATTTTTGGAGGGCTTGGCGGGCGGCGAAGGGG
>DYNS01000631.1 GCA_020720965.1 Anaerolinea sp.
GGCGGGCGGATAAGCCGGGGGAAGTGCTGATTCAAACGCACCAGCCGGAGCATCCTTTGTTGCAAGCTTTATTGCATGGTGGCTTTGAGCGTTGTGCTGAATTGTTGATGCGTGAACGAGAGCTGGCGCGCTTGCCGCCGTTTGCGCATTTAGCTTTATTGCGTGCCGAGGCTAAGGATGCGGCGCGTGCGCAAGGCTTTTTGGCTCGCTGTGCGGCGTTTTTTAAGGATGAAGCGGTTGATGCGCTACAGGTGTGGGGGCCTGCGCCTGCGCCGCTTGAACGCCGTGTGGGGCGT
This sequence comes from Anaerolinea sp., assembly GCA_020720965.1. Lineage (GTDB taxonomy): Bacteria > Chloroflexota > Anaerolineae > Anaerolineales > Villigracilaceae > UBA5195. The sequence continues at coordinate 297 of DYNS01000631.1, forward strand.
TATCGTTTCCAGCTTTTGTTGGTGGGGGCGCAGCGTGCGCCCTTGCATCGGGCGGTCGAACAGTTCGCTGTGGCGCTACCGGGTTGGACGGAGCGGCGCGGGGTGAAGTGGTCGCTGGATATTGATCCGCAGGAGATGGGGTAGCTGTAGGAGGGGATTTATCCCCGAGACCAATCTTGTAGCCCGGATGCCAATCCGGGGAGGTATCGCCATAGGCACACGCATCCCCGGATTGCGCTGCGCTTCATCCGGGCTACTTCACTAGGGTTTTGGCTCCCTCTCCCCTCGCGGGAGAGGGGGCGGTTTTGCACATGGCACAGGCTCTGTCCGCGTCACCACCCTCTCCCCAACCCTCCCCCGTCAAGGGGGAGGGAGTAAAACACGGCGGCCTCCCAATGAGATCGTAAGCAGCCGCCTGAAGAGTAAACCCGTTTGTGCTGCTAGAATGCACGCCTATTGAATAGTGCTAACGATGGAATTTGTGTGAAAGATCAGCTTGAAAGCCTGTTGTTGTCTGCCCTTGAGTCTTTGCGTGCCGAAGGTTTGGCCGTGCCGGATGGCGTTGTGCCGCAGCTTGTGCGCGCCAAAGATCGTGCGCATGGCGATTTTGCCTGCAATATCGCCATGCAGGTCGCCAAGCCGCTAGGCATGGCTCCGCGCGCTTTTGCCGAGCGCTTTGTTGCTGCGCTGCCGCAGGCGGCTTTGCTGGAAAAAGTCGAGATTGCCGGCCCCGGTTTTATCAA
>DYNS01000323.1 GCA_020720965.1 Anaerolinea sp.
AGGTTTGTTGGTGACGTGCCAGGTCTACGAATTGGTCGCGGCTGAGACCCAGTTCGGGCCACAGGGTTGCCAGGTATTTGTCTATCAGCCAGAGGGGGAATTCGTCATTGCCAGCCGGGACGGGGGTGTGGGTGGTGAAGATGTTGCAGGCGCGGGTTTCGGCAATGGCTTCTTCAAAGGCTTTGCCTTGCTTCACCAGTTCGCGGGCGCGTTCCAGAATCATAAACGAGGCGTGACCTTCGTTCATGTGCCAGCGGGTGGGGTTGTAGCCCAGGGCGCGTAAGGTTCGCACGCCGCCTACGCCCAGCAGCACTTCTTGCATCACGCGCAGGTTGATGTCGCTCCAGTATAGGCGCATGGTCAGTTGGCGCACCATGGGCGGGTTTGCGTCTATGTTGGTGTCCATCAGGTAGAGGGGAGTGCGCCCAATGCGGACTTCCCAAATTCGCGCCAGGACGTTCCACTCTGGGAAGTTGACCTGAATGGTCAGTTCGCTGCCATCTGGGTTGAGGACGGGGAGCAGGGGCAAGCCGTTGAAGTTGAGGGGGTTGTTAATCGCTTCCTGCCAGCCGTCTTCGCTGATGCGCTGCGAGAAGTAACCTTCGGTGTAGAGCAGCCCAATCCCTACCAGGGGCAAGCCCAAGTCGGAGGATTCTTTGAGATGGTCGCCGGAGAGAACCCCCAAGCCGCCGGAGTAAATCGGCAGGGTTTCGTGTAACCCGAATTCCATCGAGAAGTAGGCGATTTGTTCCTTGCTTTGGGGGTAGGTTTCGGCAAACCAGGTATCTTTGCGTTCCTGGTAGGCATCATACTCAGCGACAACCTGGTCGTAAATTTCCAGGTATTCCGGGTGTTGAGCGGCGGCGTTAAGGGCGGGGCGCTCCACCTGACGCAGGAAGAGGATGGGGTTATGGCGTACTTGTTCCCACAGATTGTTATCAATGCGGTTGAACAGACGCTGTGAGCCGGGATTCCAGACCCACCAAAGGTTGTAGGAGAGTTCTCCCAACCGGTGAATGCGCCGGGGTAGGTCGAAGTGATTGGGTAATTGGGTTTTGAATGTTGTCATATAAATTCCTTCCGTAAAAAATGCGCCGACATCATACCATGAAGGTTTTTTTGCCAGCGCACTCCTCTTATTAGTTTAGCAACTCAATTAAGCGCATTTTGGAAAAAAAGGGGGATAATACCCCTATGAATCAAGTCCAACTCTTCATTACTTGTCTGGCAGATACCTTCTTCCCCGGCACCGGGGAGGCGATGGTGAGCATCCTCCAACGCCTGGGCGTGGAGGTGAATTTTCCCCAAGCCCAAACCTGTTGCGGTCAGCCCGCTTTTAACGCCGGGCGTTGGGACGAGGCGAGGCAAATGGCACGGCACATGATTGAGGTGTTTGAAGCCGCGCCCGGCGCAGTGGTTGCTCCCTCCGGCTCCTGCGTTCACATGATTCGGCGCGACTACCTGCATCTTTTTGAAGAAGACCCCCATTGGCTGCCCCGCGCTCAGGCGCTTTCGGCGCGAACCTTTGAGTTGAGCGAATACCTGGTGGATGTGCTGAACGTGACCGATGTGGGCGCAAGTTGGCAGGGGCTTCTCACCTATCACCCCTCCTGTCACCTTTCACGCGGGTTGGGAATCCGCTCTCAGCCCCTGGCATTGCTGCAAAATGTGCGTGGCGCAACCCTGGTGGAACTGCCGCACGCAGAGGAATGTTGCGGTTTTGGCGGTGTCTTCTCGGTAGAAATGCCGGAAATCTCCACCGAAATGCTTCATCGCAAAATTGATAATCTCCAAGCCACCCAAGCCCCCACCCTGGTCGTTGCGGATACCGGCTGCCGCCTGCACATCAGCGGCGGGCTGCATCGTCAGCGCAAAGCCCAAAGGGTGGTTCACCTGGCAGAGGTGCTGAATCATTTTGACGAGCGAAAATGAAACTTTTCCGAGAACGAATCCGCCAAAAAATTGCCAACCCCTTCCTGCAAATGGCGCTGGATGGCAACAGCGCCTGCCGTTTGCAAGGGCGCGCCGCCGCGTTTACCTCCCTGCCGGATGTGGAAGCCCGCCGCACCCGCGCCGCAGCCATGCGGAACGCCGTCATTGCCCACCTGGAGGAATACCTGGCGCAGTTTATCTCCCGACTGCAAGCCAATGGCATACAAGTTCACCGCGCCGCCACCGCCGCCGATGCGGTGCGCCTGGTCTTACAAATTTCTGCGGAGCACCAACCCGGCTCTTTGCTCTTTGCCAAGTCTAAAAGCATGGTGAGCGAAGAAGTGGAACTAAACCATGCCCTGGAAGCCGCCGGGCATCGCGTGGTGGAAACCGACCTGGGCGAGTACATTGTTCAACTGCGCGGAGAACGCCCCAGCCACATCATCACCCCGGCGGCGCATTTACGGCGGCAGGACGTGGGCGAACTGTTTCAGCAAAAATTGGGCATCCCCTACACCGAAGATATTCCCACCCTCACCAACACCGCTCGGCGCGTATTGCGCCAGGTCTTTCTCACGGCAGATGTCGGCGTTAGCGGGGTCAATTTTGGTGTGGCGGAAACCGGCAGCCTGTGCATTGTCACCAACGAGGGCAACGGGCGCATGGTCACAACCCTGCCCCGCCTTCACATCGCGCTCATGGGCATGGAACGCCTCGTGCCGGATATGGACAGTCTCGCCCTGGCTCTCTCTCTCCTGCCCCGCTCCGCCACCGGGCAAACAATGAGCGTTTACACCCAACTGATTAACGCTCCTCTGCCTGGTCAGCAGCGCCACCTGATTTTGTTGGATAACGGGCGCAGCGCCCTGCGTACCTCCCCCCTGCGTGATTCGTTGCGCTGCATTCGCTGCGGGGCTTGCCTTAACGCCTGCCCGGCTTTTCGAGAAATGGGGGGGCACGCCTACGGCAGCGTTTACCCTGGTCCCATCGGTTCGGTTATCTCCCCTGGCTTGTTTGGCGCTTCCTTCAGCGAGATGGCTTACGCCTGTTCGCTTTGCGGTGCCTGTGAAGAAGTCTGCCCCGTCAAAATTCCCCTCCCCAACCTGCTGGTGCGAGTCCGCGCCGGGCAGTTACCCCAGCCCGCCCAACCCGGCGCGCCCCTGCCTGCCGCCCTCAAAGCCGGAATCTCCGCCTTTGCCTGGTTCGCCACCCATCCGCGCTGGTTTGCTCTTGCCCAAAAAGTCGCCGGTCTGCTTACGCAAGGGCGCATTTTGTCCCTGCCTCCCCAAACCGGCTGGGGCTTAAGCCGCGATATTGCCACCCCCGCCGCCCAACCCTTCCGCGAGCGTTTTCAGAAAGCGAAAGAGGAGAGTAGAAATTCGAGGGTAGAGAATGGAGATTTGAGAGTAGGGAACAGAGATTCGGATTCCGAACAACCAACAACGAAGAACGAATCTCCCATAACGAACAACCAATCTCTCATCCAGCGTTTTGCCAGCGAATTGCAAGCCGTCAGTGCGGAACTGATTCGCACCTCCGCCGCCGGGCTGCCCGCTGCTTTGCAAACCTGGCTCACCCAAAACGACATCCGCACCGTATACGCCGGGGATGAAATTGCCCTGCCTTCAGG
>DYNS01000031.1 GCA_020720965.1 Anaerolinea sp.
GACCTTCTGCAAGTCCCGCTAACTTCTTTGAAGCAACGCCCATCACTTTACCCACAACGAACTCCAACTCCTCTCCACCCTCTCCAACCAGGCCGCAATGGCAATCGAAAACGCCCTGCTCTTCGAGCGCAGCGACACCCGCCTGCAAGCCCAAACCCGCCGCCTGGAAGCCCTCATGCAATCCATGCAAGACGGACTCATCCTGACCGACCTGGCAGACCGGGTGCAATACGTCAACCCCCGCGCTCTCGCCCTCACCGCCCTGGAACGCGAAGCCTTGCAAGGAAAAACCCTGGAGCAAGCCCTTACCCGCTTTTTGGAACAAACCCCCACCCCCGAAACCGCCCGAAGCGAACTTCAGCAACTGATTCATGGTCAGCGCCAAACCTGCGAAATTACCCTGGAGAAAAACAGCCAACTCCGTCACCTGCGGGTGGAGTCTTTTACCGTGCAGGAGGAAGATACCTCTCTGGGGCGAGGCGTAATGCTAAGGGATGTAACCAGCGACCGGGAAGTGGACCGCATGAAATCATCCCTCATCTCCACCGTCTCGCACGAACTCCGCACCCCGCTTGCCTCCATCAAAGGTTACACCAGCACCCTGCTGGCAGAAGACGTAAACTGGAACCCCGAAGCCCAGCGCGAATTTCTCAACATCATTTTGCAAGAAGCCGACAGCCTGACCGAACTGGTGAACAACCTGTTAGATTTATCCCGGCTGGAGGCTGGTTCTCTGCGCCTGGCATACGCCCCCTGCTCCCTGCCTCAGGTCATTGCCCAGGCAGCCCGCCGCGCCGGAATGACCGAGCAATCGCACTTTAGGGTGAACTTGCCGCCCCAACTGCCCCCCCTGCTGGCAGACCCCGCCCGGCTGGAGACGATTCTGCGAAACCTGCTGGAGAACGCCCTCAAACACGCCGGAGAAAGCGCCCACATCGGCTTGCGAGTTCGCGTAAGGGAGGGATTCTTCCGTTTTGAAGTCTGCGATGACGGACCCGGCATTCCGCCCCCGGCACGCAGCCGGGTTTTTGAGCGGTTTTATCAGGCGGAGGCGGGGCTTACTCGCGCAGGCGGTGCCGGGTTGGGGCTGGCAATTTGCATGGGCTTGGTAGGCGCACACGGCGGAGAAATCTGGCTGGAACATCCGGCGCGAGGGCTAAGGGTTTGCTTCACCATCCCCGCCCCCGGCGGCACAATCGAGGAGGAAACGTATGAATCAGACGACAGTCCTTGTGGTGGATGACGAGAAAAACCTGCGCGACTTTGTGCGCCGCAACCTGGAAGTGCGCGGTTACGAGGTCATCACCGCCGCCAACGGCTTGGAAGCCCTGGCATTGCTGGAAAGCCGCCTAGTTCACCTTGCCATTTTGGATGTGATGATGCCGCACCTGGACGGATTGGAACTGACCCGCCGCATCCGGCAGGCGGGCGACACCCCCATCATCCTGCTCACTGCCCTGGGCGAAGAATCCGATAAAATCCGCGCCTTTGACCTGGGCGTGGATGATTACCTGACCAAACCCTTTGGGGTAGGCGAGCTGCTTGGCAGAGTAAAAGCCGTGCTGCGCCGCGCTCAACCCCACGAGCAGCCAGAAACGCACCGCCTCATTCGCGGCGATATTGTGTTGGATGTGGAAAACCATACCGCTTTGCTGCGCGGCAACCCGCTGGATTTAACCCCCACCGAATTTCAACTGCTGGCATACCTGATGAAGAACGCCGGAAAAGCGCTGACCCACCAAATGATTTTGCAACAAGTGTGGGGCGCCACCTACGGCAGCGAAGCGGAATATTTGCGGGTGTATATGGGCAGGCTGCGCCAAAAAATAGAACAAGACCCCCTCCACCCCCGTCACATCCTCACCGAACACGGTTTAGGCTATCGGTTTGAGTAGTTTGGGGAGTGACGGGATATTCTTGTTTATAAATTTTTTATATTTCCCCTCGTTTTTTTAGGCTCTTTTTGCAAGCCCTCCCTACAATGATGGTTAGAGCCGGGATGCCCCGGTTCACATCTTCATCATTCGCCTGGAGGAGATATGTTCAAGAAACACTTTCTGTTCACCGTGCTGACCCTGCTCATGGTCGTCAGCCTCGCCCTTGCCGGTTGCGCCGCCCCTGCCGCCACCCAAGCCCCGGCTGCCGAAGCGCCCGCTGCCGAAGCGCCCGCCGCCGAAGCGCCCGCTGCCGAAGCCCCCGCTGCCGCCGCTGAGAAAATGGTCACCATCGGCTTCACCGCCTCGCTGACCGGCAAACTCAACGTAGAATCCACCCGCCAGAACAACGGCTTGAACCTGTGGATGCAGCAGGTCAACGATGCCGGGGGTGTCAAACTTGCAGATGGAACGGTAGTCAAGTTCCAATCCAAGTTTTATGATGACGAATCGAACAAAGACCGGGTGCAGGAACTCTACACCAAACTGGCAATCGAAGATAACGCCGACTTCCTCATCAGCCCCTACTCCTCCGGTCTGGCAGATGCCGCCGCCGTCATCGCCGAGCAGTACGGCAAAATTATGATTACCACCGGCGCCGCCTCTGAAGGCACTTACCAAAAAGGCTACACCCTGGTGTACCAAACCTACACCCCCGCCGGGCGTTACCTCACCGGCTCTTTAGATTTGCTCGCCAGCCTGGATGCCAACGTAAAGAAAATCGCCATCGTCCATGAGAATGACAAGTTCTCCACCGATGTTGCCAACGCGCTGGAAGCCTACGCCACCGCCCAGGGCTACGAAATTGTCCTGCGTGAAGGCTACGACAGCGGCACAACCGACTTCGCCCCCATCATCAACAAAATTGAAGCCGCCGCCCCCGAAGCCGTCCTCGGCGGCGGACACTTTGCGGATGGGCAGCAGTTTGCCAAATCTATGTCTGAGAAGAGCCTGGCAGTCAAGTTCATTAGCCTGCTCGTTGCCCCGCCCGAACCGACCTTTGCCGAAATCGGCGATGCCGCCCTCGGCATTGTGGGACCCAGCCAATGGGAACCCCTCGCTGCCTTCCCCGCCGATTTTGGTCCCACCGGCGCAGAATTTGTGGAAGCCTATAAAGCCGCCTACGGCGAAGAACCCTCCTATCACGGCGCGGGCGGGTACATGGCAGGGCTTATCCTGCAAAAAGCAATCGAATCCGCTGGCTCACTGGATACCGAAGCCGTAAAAGCCGCCCTGGACGCGATTGACATGACCACCTTCTTTGGCAAAATCAAGTTCGATGTCACCCCCGAATCGCACGGTTTGCAAATTGGGCACGAAATGGTGTACGTCCAATGGCAAAAAGATTCTGCCGGGGCGCTCGTCAAACAGGTTGTATGGCCCTCCGCTGGTAAAACAGCCGAAAGCCTCTTCCCCATTCGCTAACAACGGCTGAGTCCTTTCTCCCCCGCGAGCGCGGAACGTTTGCGGGGGAGTTTTTATCCCAACCAGGAGTGGCGTATGAATTTTTTCACCTTACTCACCGCGCTCATAGACGGGCTTCTCATCGGGGTTGTGTACGGCATTGCCGCCATGGGCTTAAACCTTATTTGGGGCGTTATGCGCGTCATCAACCTGGCGCACGGGGCGCTGATTGCGATGGGCATGTTCACCGTGTACCTGCTTTACAGCAACTTTGGCTTAAACCCTTACCTGGCGCTGCTCCTTGCGGCAGTTTTGGGCTTGCTGATGGGCATGCTCATCTACTTTGTTGCCATTAAGCGGGTTCAAAATGCCCCTTACCTTTCTACCCTTTTGGCGACCTTCGCCGTGAACATGATTCTCATCGGACTCGGCACCGCCGCCTTTACCACCACCCCCCGCGACAGCGGATTCTCCATCGGCTCCCTCAGCCTGGGTCCCATTACCTTGCAGGGAACCCGGCTGGTAGCCGCCTTCGTCACCCTCGCCGTTACCGGCACCCTATACTTTTTCCTGTACCGAACCATCCCCGGCAAACACATCCGGGCAGTATCCAACAACCGCGCCGCCGCCGAACTGATGGGCATCCCCTCCGTGCGGGTGATGGCGTTGAGTTTTGGCATTGGCGCCATGCTGGCAGCCATCGCCGGGGCGCTCATTGCCACCTTCTTCTCCTTCACCGTCCTTTCCGGCGATGTGTACCAGCAAAAGAGCTTCATTATCGGCGTTTTGGGCGGGTTGGGCAACCCCCTGGGCGCTTTGCTGGGCGGTCTCATCCTGGGCGTGCTGGAAGGCTTACTGCCCCTTGCCATGCCCAACACCTGGGTCCCGGTCATCGAATTTGGCTTGTTCATCTTCATTCTGCTGGTGAAACCAAGCGGGCTGTTGGGAGGTAAAAAATGAAAACTCGTTTCGACCTCGGCTTCTGGCTCGTCCTGGTTGCCATTGCCGTCATTGCCTTTCCGCCCATTTTGGGGCAAAACGCTGCCCTGCGCGAGAAGACCTTCACCATCCTGTTGGCAATCGTCATGGCAAGCAGCCTCAACATCATCATGGGCTACACCGGCTATGTCTCCTTTGGGCATGTCGTTTTTTATGGGCTGGGCGGCTACATGGGTATGTACCTTGTCGATAACTTCGCCGCGCCCCTGCCCCTCGCCGTGCTGGCAGGCGGAATCATCTCTGGGGCGCTGGCGTTTTTGCTGGGGAAAGCCATCCTGCGCCTGCGCGGGGCATACTTTGCCCTTGTCACCATCGGCATCAACGAGGCGGTTCGCACCTTTGTTTCCAATTTCCAGCCTTTTGGGGCGGCAACCGGCATCGAATTGCAATTCGCCGTCTATAAACCCTATGGCGGACCTGCCCAAGCCCTTTGGTTTGTGTATTACTCGGTGGTGGGGCTTGCCATTTTTGGGGTTGTCTTTAGTTACTGGCTTAAAAAGAGCAAGTTTGGCTTGGCGCTAATGACCATCCGTGAAGACGAAGACGCTGCCGAAGTGTTGGGAATTTTCACCCCGGATGCCAAAACCTGGGCTTTTGTTTTTTCTGCCATTTTGCCGGGGATGCTGGGAGCGTTGTTCTTCTTCAAAAACGGAAACGTGGAACCGAGCGATGCCTTCCGCCTGGGCTTTTCCATCGAATCGCTGGTGATGATTATGCTCGGCGGGCAAGGCACGGTGCTTGGTCCCATTTTAGGGGCGCTCAGTTATCAGCAACTGCGCGGGGCTTTGCTCACCAGTGATATTGTGATTGGCGCTTTCCCCCTCAAAGACTTTCAACTGGTCATCTCTGGGGTTTTGCTACTCCTCATCGTTCTGTTTATCCCGTCTGGTTTCGTTGGCTGGCTTCGCCAGCGCATCCCACAGTTAAGGAGGGTGCTGGAATGACAATTCTACTTTCTGTGCAGGGCGTTACCAAACGCTTTGGCGGCTTGCAGGCGCTCACTCGTGTGACCTTTGACCTGCCCCAAGGGCAAATTTTGGGGCTGATTGGTCCCAACGGGGCGGGCAAAACCACCCTCTTCAACACCATCAACGGCGTGTACGTGCCAGACGAAGGCAGAACCATGTTCCGGGGCAAAGATGTCACCGGTAAAAAATCTTACGAGCTGTCACGCATGGGGATGGCACGCACGCATCAGATTGTGCGCCCCCTCAACGACCTGACCGTGTTGGAAAATGTGATGGCGGGCGCTTGCTTTGGGCGCGAAAATCACCCCCTGGATGCCGCCGAAAAAATCGCCAAAGAAGTGCTTTCCTTTGTGGGTCTAAACGCCCGCAGCTCTCAGTTGGCGGGTAGCCTGAATGTTGCCCAAAAGAAACGCCTGGAAATGGCACGTGCCCTGGCTGCCAAACCTTACCTGCTGCTGTTGGATGAAGTTCTGGCTGGTTTGAACCCCTCCGAAATTGATGGCATGGTGCAGACCGTCCTGAACATCCGCGAGCAGGGCATTACGATTATTATGATTGAGCATGTAATGAAGGCGGTGATGAACGTCTCAGACCGCATTATCGTGCTGGATTACGGTCACCAAATTGCGGAAGGCTCGCCCGAAGAGGTGGTGAACAACCCCAAAGTCGTGGAAGCCTACCTGGGCGATACGCGCATGGTGAAACACCTGGTTCGGGAGGCGTAAACGATGAGCATCCTGCAAATCAAAAACGTGGATTCTGGCTACGGCGAAGTGCAAATCCTTTGGGATATTTCGCTGGATGTGCAAGAAAAGCAACTGACCGCCCTGGTAGGCGGTAACGGAGTGGGGAAAACCACCCTGCTCAAGACAATCGCCGGGCTTATCCGCCCCTGGAAAGGCTCCATCCTCTTTGACGGCAAAGACATCAGTCGCATCCCTGCCTACGCCAAAGCCGAGATGGGCTTGGTGCTTGTGCCAGAAGGCCGGCAGTTGTTTACCGATATGTCCATTCAGGAAAACTTGGAAATGGGCGCAACCAACCGCCGCGCCAAGCCGCACCTCAAAGCCAACCTGGAGAAGGTCTACGAGATGTTCCCTCGCCTAAAGGAACGTATGAACCAAAAATCTGGCACGTTAAGCGGCGGCGAACAACAAATGCTGGCAGTGGCACGCGGTATAATGGCGGCTCCCCGGGTGCTGATGATTGACGAAATGTCTTTGGGGCTTGCCCCCGTGCTGGTGCTGCAACTGTTTGAAAACCTGCGCCAACTGCGAGACCTGGGCATTACCGTTGTTTTGGTGGAGCAAAACGTGCAGATGGCGCTGGCAGTCAGTGACGAAGGCTACGTCATTGCCGAGGGCAAGGTGGAGATGCACGGACCCGCCTCCGACCTGGCAGACAACGAACACGTCCGCGCCGCTTACCTGGGGCTGTAAATTGGGTTTTTACTGCTACCTTCTGCTCTGTGCAGACGGAACCTACTACACCGGGTGGACAACCGACCCCACCCGGCGCGAGAAACAACACAATGCGGGTACGGGAGCCAGATACACCCGTACCCGCCGCCCCGTTAAAATGGTGTACCTGGAAGAAGTCCCCGACAAGCCCGCCGCCCTCAAACGTGAACGGGCGATAAAAGCCCTCCCCCGCGCCAAAAAGAAGGCGATGGCGGATAAATCCCCCCTTGACAGTCCAATTTACGAATGATATAACTCGCCGCTAACAACCGAATAGAACGCTCTTATCCAGAGAGGCGGAGGGACCGGCCCTGCGAAGCCTCGACAACCTGGCAGAAATGCCAAGGTGCCAAATCCGGCAGTGGAATGCCCAAGCAATACAAGGCATTCAAGTTTTCTGGAAGATGAGAGGCTTGGTTCCGTTTTTTGTATTCAGCCCTTTCATTTTTCAATATGAAAGGGCTTTTCCTTTTCCCCGCTTTATCACTACAAGGAGATACGATGACAACCCCCCGCAAATTTGGATTTTCCACCCGTCAACTGCACGCCGGATACCAACCCGACCCCACAACCGGAAGCCGTGCCGTGCCCCTTTATCAGACCACCAGTTACCAGTTCAAAAGCACCGAACACGCCGCCAACCTGTTCGCCCTTAAGGAATTGGGCAACATCTACACCCGCCTGATGAACCCCACAACCGATGTTCTGGAGCAACGCCTCGCCGACCTGGAAGGCGGGGTGGGCGCTCTGGCTGCCAGCAGCGGACACGCCGCTCAGGCGCAGGCGATTTTTACCCTCTGCCAGCAGGGCGACCATATTGTTTCTTCCAGCCGCTTATACGGCGGAACCTACAATCAATTCGCCTATTCTCTCCCCCGCCTCGGCATCGAGGTGACCTTTGTGGACCCTGCCGACCCGCAAAATTTTGAAAAAGCCATTCGTCCCAATACCAAAATTTTGTACGGCGAAACCCTGGGCAACCCGGATATTTCCGTTTTTCCCATGGAAGAAGTGGCGGCGATTGCCCAAAAACACCGCCTGGTGTGGATGATGGACAACACCTTTGCCTCGCCCTATCTTTTTAGACCCATCGAATGGGGCGCGAATGTCGTTACCCACAGCACCACCAAATTTATCGGCGGGCATGGCACCAGTCTGGGCGGGCTGATTGTGGATGGCGGTAATTTTGACTGGCGCAGCGGGCGCTTTGATAACTTTACCCAACCGGATGACTCCTATCATGGTTTGGTCTATGCCGACCTGCTGGAAGCCGGTCTGCCGCCTTTCATTCTCAAAGCCCGCGTGCAGGTTCTGCGCGATTTTGGCGCGAGTCAATCCCCCTTCAACGCCTGGCAGACGATTCAGGGCATAGAAACCCTCTCGCTGCGGATGGAGCGGCATGTGCAGAATGCTCAGGCAGTGGCAGAATTTTTGGAAGCGCATCCCCGCGTCAGTTGGGTAAAGTACCCCGGTCTCAAAAGTCACCCGCACTACGAGCGCGCCAGGCGCTACCTGCCCAAGGGCGCGGGAGCCATTTTGGGCTTTGGCGTAAAAGGCGGCGCGGAGGCGGGCAAAAAGTTTATAGAAAGCCTGCAACTGTTCAGCCACCTCGCCAACGTGGGTGACGCCAAATCCCTTGCCATTCACCCCGCCACCACCACACACAGCCAACTGAGCGAGGAACAGCAAATTTCTGCCGGAGTCAGCCCGGATTTTGTCCGCCTGAGCATTGGTCTGGAAGATATTGACGATATTCTCTGGGATTTGAACCAGGCGCTTGGGGAAGGGTGAGGCTGATATGCCTGTCCGAATCCCTGCCACCTTGCCAGCCCGCGCCGTTCTGGAACGAGAAAATGTCTTTGTCATGGGCGAAGAACGCGCCGAACATCAGGATATTCGCCCCCTGCGGGTTGCCATCCTCAACCTGATGCCCACCAAAATCTCCACCGAGACGCAGTTACTGCGCCTTTTGGGCAACTCTGCCCTGCAAGTGGATGTTACCCTGCTGCACACTGCCACACACCAATCCAAAAATACCGATGCCGAGCATTTGCTCAATCATTATGCCACCTTTGCGGAAGTACGCGAAGAGAAGTTTGACGGACTCATCATCACCGGCGCGCCGGTGGAGCAGATGGAATTTGAAGAAGTGGATTACTGGCAGGAACTGACCGAAATGATGGACTGGGCGCAAACCAACGTAGAGTCCACTTTTTTCATCTGTTGGGGGGCGCAAGCCGGGCTGTATTATCACTACGGCATTCCCAAATATGCCCTGCCACAGAAAATGTTTGGTGTGTTTGAGCACAAAGTTCTGCGCCCCACCGAGCGACTTTTGCGCGGCTTTGACGATACCTTTTACGCCCCGCACTCCCGCCACACCGAAATCCGCCGTGCAGACGTGGAAAAGGCGGAAAATCTGCTCATTTTGGCAGAATCGGACCAGGCTGGGGTTTACATCGCTGCCAGCCGGGACGGGCGACAGATTTTTGTCACCGGGCACTCGGAATATGACCCACTGACCCTGAAAGGCGAATATGACCGGGACGTGAACCGGGGCTTGCCCATCAACGTCCCGCACAATTACTACCCGCAAAACGACCCCTCCCTGCCTCCCCGCGTTCACTGGCGCGGACACGCTCACCTGCTCTACGCCAACTGGCTCAACTACTATGTCTATCAGGTCACACCCTACGACTTGCGCCAAATTCCCCAAACCGGGCAGGTCGATTTTTAACCCAAAGCCGGGCGGTATAATCTGCCCGGTTTTTTTTATGCCACGCAAGAAACACCAAAAGGAGAATGCGATGTTAAAAATTGGCTACATTGGTTTGGGGCTTATGGGCAAATCCATTGCCCGCAACCTGCTCAAAGCCGGGTTTCCCCTCATTGTTCACAACCGCAGCCGCGCCGCCGTGGAAGAGTTAAAAGCCGAGGGCGCGGCGGAGGCTTTTTCCCCGGCGGAGGTGGCATCTCAGGTGGATGTCGTCTTTACCAACCTGCCAGATTCGCCGGATGTACAGGCGGTTGCTCTCGGCGCGGGCGGGGTTATCGAAACAGCCCGCCCCGGACTTATTTTCGTGGATAACAGCACCATCAAACCCGAAACCGCCCGATACCTGGCAGCCGAACTGGCGAAAAAAGGCGTTTTCGCCCTGGATGCCCCCGTCAGCGGTGGCGACATTGGTGCCAAAAACGCCACCCTCGCCATCATGGTCGGCGGCGAAGCCGAAGCCCTGCAAAAGGTGATGCCCGTTTTGATGGCAATGGGCAAAACTATTACTCATGTGGGCGCGGCAGGCGCGGGGCAGGTTGCCAAAGCCGCCAACCAAATTATGGTCGCCGCCCAAATGGTGGCAATGGGGGAGTTACTCGTTTTCTCGCAAAAAGCCGGAGTGGACCCGCAAAAGGTCGTTCAAGCCATTAAGGGCGGCGCGGCGCAATGCTGGACTTTGGACGTGAAGCCCCCGCGCCTCTTCGCCGGAAACCGCGCCCCCGGCTTCAAAGCCCACATGCAAGCCAAAGACCTCAACATCGTCATGGAAACCGCTCGCGCCTATGGCATTCCCCTGCCCGCAACGGCAGAAAATACCCAACTTTTTAACGCCATGCTCCAAATGGGGATGGGCGAATTGGATAACTCGGCGGTTTTGGGCGTGTTAGAAACCCTCGCCGGGGTGAGCCTGCCCAGCCATGAATAACTCCCACTCCCTTCGGGACTATTCCCTCATCGCTCTCGGCGCGCTGGTACAAGCCCTGGGGCTGAGAATTTTCCTCGTTCCGGCAAACCTGGCATCCGGCGGGGTGAGCGGCATTGCCCAAATCATCAGCCACTTTAGCGGGTTTCCCATTGGGTTGATGGTTTTCCTCGGCAACATTCCCCTGTTTTTGCTGGGAGCGCGTTTTTTGGGCGGGAGAGCCTTCGTCACCCGCACCGGGTTTGCCATTGTTATTTACGCTTTTCTCACCGATGCCCTGCTCTGGCTGCCTTTCTTCCCCAAAAATGGCATTACGGACGACATTGTTCTGAACTCGCTGTATGGCGCGGTGGTTGCCGGGGTGGGTTACGGGCTGGTCTATCGCGGACGCGGCACAAGCGGCGGAAGCGACATCCTCGCTCGCATTCTCAACCATTATCGCGGCGTTTCCATGACCCAAAGTTACCTGCTGACGGATGCCGCCGTTATCCTTTCTGCCGGGTTTGTCTTTGGCTGGAAGGAAGCCTTGTATGCCGTCATCACCCTTTACGTTAGCGGGCTGGTGGTGGATACCGCCATCGAAGGCGGAAGCACCGCCCGTACCGCCCTCATCATCACTGCCGCGCCGGAACCAACCGCCAACGCCATTCTGCATCAGTTGGAGCGCGGCGTTACCCGCCTAAACGCCACCGGCGTTTACACCGGCGCAGAGCGGGTTGTGCTGTACACAGTCGTCAGCCGTGCCGAGGTGCAGCGCCTGAAAGACATTGTCCACAGCGCCGACCCTGCCGCCTTCATGGTCATTGGCGCAGCCTACGAAGCCCTGGGCGAGGGCTTTCAGCCCCTTAAAACGTAAACCCGGCGTATTGCGCCAGCGCCCCGGCTGCCAGTAACCCCTGCCCCAGGTGATACAGAATCATTATCGCCACACTGCCCCGCCCCAAGGGCTTTACAAAGGCATTCCACCCCAACAACATATCCGAAAAGACGAACAACAAAGCCCCGGCGCTGACCAAATACGCCGGGGTGTTTGCCCAATCCGAGCGGAAGAGAGTGACCAGGGCGGAATACAACATCAGCGTCAGCGCCCCGGCATACAGGCGCACCGCATCCAGCAGGCGGCTTTGCCCATTTTGGCGCAAACTGAGCAAAAGACGGCGAATGTAGGGCAGAACTGTAAAGCCGACCAGTGCCGCCAACCCCAGGGTGAGGGCGGTGAGCGGGGCAGGCGGGTTGTTAAACCCGATGATGTAAGCGGCATGTGCCAGCAAAAACGCCCCCAAGCCCCACACAAACCATTTTTCCCGGTTGGGAAGAAGCAGAAAGACATCCCCTGCCAACGAGAGTAGAATCCCGCTCCCGAACCATGCCAGCGCCCCGGAGGAGAACCCACCCTCTGCCGCGTACCAGGCAAAAAGCAGAATCAGCGCCCCTGGCTTGGAAACCCACTCCGCCCGCCGCCAGCCCCGCCAAACCGAAAGCCAGTTCCAGCCCGCAAGCAGGGCGGCGACCAAAAGGAGGGTTAACTTCATGCGTTTTCCTTCTCCATCTCCAGCAGGGATTGCTTCGTCTCCAACCCCTTGCCCGCCCCGTAACCGTGCAAACTGCCATTTGCCCCTACCACCCGGTGACAGGGAATGACGAGGGGCATGGGGTTAGTCGCCTGGGCGCGCCCTACTGCGCGGGCGGCGCGGGGATTGCCCAAAGCGGCAGCAATTTGCCCGTAGGTTTGGGTCTGCCCATACGGAATTTGCAGGGTGTGCTGCAAAACCTGCCGTTGAAAAGGCGCAAAAGCCGACCAGTCTATGGCGGTTTGGAATGTTTTGCGCTGCCCGGCGGCGTATTCCTGCAATTGGGCGGCGAGGGGAGCGGTTTTTTGCGGGTCTTCTTGCGGAACTGCGCCAAATCTCGTCTGCACGCTTTGGATAAAAGCCTCCCGGCTGCTGGGAAATTGCAGGGCTGCCAGCCCCGCCTCCGAGAGCGCGAACCAGATTTCTCCCAGGTTGGGGGTGAGGGCAGAGCCGATAGTCAGAGTTTTCATGGGGTTCTCCTTGGGGGTTACAATTTGTATTCGTTTGCGCGTAAAGGCGCGGCGGGCATATTCTAACTTTTGGAGGCGGAAGATGGGCAAGTTGACAGGTAAGACGGCGATTATCACCGGGGCAACGAGCGGCATTGGCAGGGCAACTGCCCTGCTGTTTGCGGAGGAGGGCGCGAGCCTGTTGTTAACGGGCAGGCGCGAAAGCCTGGGCAAAGAAGTGGAAGCGGCGTGCAGGCAAAAGGGCGCGGAGGCTCTTTTTGTGCAGGCAGACCACGCTCTCCGCGAGGATTGTGCGCGAGTGGTAGATGCGGCAGTGGCGCGTTTCGGCGGTTTTCAGATTTTGTTTAATAACGCCGGAATCGTTACGCAAGGGACGGCAGAAACGACCACCGAGGAGATTTGGGAAGCAACCCTGAACCTGAATGTGACCGGGGTTTGGCGGATGAGCCAGCTGGCGATTCCGCATTTGCGCCGGGCAGGTGGCGGGGTGATTGTGAACAACGCCTCGGATTGGGCGGTGGTGGGCGGGAAGAATGCCCTGCCCTATGTGACGAGCAAGGGTGCGGTGGGGCTGATGACCAAAAGCATGGCGCTGGATTATGCCGCCGAGAATATTCGAGTGAATGCGGTTTGCCCCGGCGATACCTTTGTGCAAAGGTGGCTGGAGAAAGGCTATTTTGAGAACTCTGGTGCGGTGAGTTTGGAAGAGGCGGTGGCAGAATCGGCGGCGTATTTGCCCATGAAGCGTTTTGGGCAGCCGGAGGAGATTGCCAGGGCGGTTTTGTTCCTGGCGAGCGATGATTCTTCTTTTGTAACCGGGCATTTGCTGCTGGTGGATGGCGGCAATACGGCGCAGTAAGGTTTAGGGAAAGAGTCGCCGGGTTTTTACCTCTGCCACTGCATCGGCTTTGTAGCGGTAGAGCCGCGCCGGGCGACCCTCGCCGTTGGTTTTGCGGTGCGGCGTTTCTTCAATGATTCCGGCTTGCAGAATGCGGCGGCGAAAGTTGCGCTTGTCTAATTTCTCTGCCAGGATAATTTCGTAGGTGTGTTGCAACTGGCTCAGGGTAAATTCGTTGGGGAGCAGTTCAAAGCCGACCGCGCTGTATTCCAATTTGTAACGCAGCCGTCTCAGGGCGTAGGGGATGATTTCGGCGTGATTGTGGGCGAGGTGGGGCAGGTCTTGTACAGAGCGCCAGGCGGCATGGGCGGGGTGATGAGCCGTATCGGCGGGCA
>DYNS01000632.1 GCA_020720965.1 Anaerolinea sp.
TCCCCGGCTCGGAGGTGGATTTGTTCAGCGTGCGGGCGCGTGTCGGAGATGTGCGGGGGGTGTATTCCCCGTTGGATGCGCTCAACATCGCCCGCGCCAACCCCAACAAACAGGTTGTCTTTTTTGCCATCGGCTTTGAGACGACCGCCCCGCCCAATGTGATGGCGGTGCAACAGGCAAAACGCCTGGGCATTACCAACTTCAGCGTTCTGGTTTCGCATGTCCGCGTCCCCCCGGCAATTCACGCCATCTTGGGGTCGCCCTCCAACCGGGTGCAGGGATTTTTGCTCGCCGGGCATGTAAACGCCGTAATGGGCATGTGGGAATACCCGCCCCTGGCGGAGAAATACCGCGTGCCCATGGTCGTCACCGGCTTCGAGCCGTTAGATTTGGCAACCGGCATTTTAGAAACGGTGAAACTGCTGGAAGCGGGCAAGGTGGATGTGGCAAACGCCTACTCCCGCCTGGTGACTTTTGAAGGCAACCGCCCCGCCCAAAACATGATTGCCGAAGTCTTTATGGAATGTGACCGCCCCTGGCGTGGCATTGGGGTCATCCCCATGAGCGGCTGGTGCTTGCGCCCGGAATATGACGACTTTAACGCCGAAAAACGCTTCAATGTTGCCGCCATTGCCCCTAAAGAATCACCCTTGTGCATTGCCGGGCAAATTATGCAGGGCTTAAAAAAGCCGCACGACTGCCCCGCCTTTGGCACAACCTGCACCCCGGAACACCCCCTGGGCGCGACAATGGTCTCCTCTGAGGGGGCTTGCGCCGCCTATTACAAATATGGCAGGGAAACTCATGCAGAAGATTCTGCCCTGGCTGCTGATTCTGGCTGTGGGGCTTTCGGCTTGCGCCCCCGCCCCTGCCCCCAACCCAACCGCCCAACTGAGCGAGCGCTACCGCATGAATCACGACTATGCCAGCCTGACGGCTCTTCTGCCCTACCTGCATCAACCCATGAGCCGCGCCGAGGTGGAAGCCCTGCTGGGCAAACCCTACTGCGACACCTCCGCCCAATGTTTTTACCC
>DYNS01000633.1 GCA_020720965.1 Anaerolinea sp.
GTTCTTCCCGCTTTTTTGCCAGTCCGTGTACCACGAGCGGCTCCGATACGATGTCCAGGATGGTGGCGCGGGGGTTGAGTGATTCGTAAGGGTCTTGGAAAATCATCTGGGCGCGTTGGCGCAGGCTCTTCAGGTTGGAGGGTTTTACTTCTTCCCCCTCCAGTTTTATTGTGCCGGAGGTGGGTTCTTCCAGCCCGATGAGGCTGCGGGCGATGGTGGTTTTTCCGCAGCCGGATTCTCCCACCACTGCCAGGGTTTCGCCCTTTGCCAGGCTAAAGGAAACGCCATCCACTGCGCGGACGAGTTGGGGCGGGCGGCGCAGCAAGACCTGCCAGGCGGTTTGGCTGACGGAAAAGTGTTTGACGAGGTTTTCGACTTGGAGCATGGCGGTTATTCCAACAGGTGACAGGCGGCGAAATGGTCGGCGGAGGTTTGGCGCAGGGGCGGGGCGAGGGTGTCGCAGCGGGGTTGGCGCAGGTGACAGCGCGGCGCAAACCGGCATCCGGCGGGGAGTTCTGTCAGGCGGGGCGGCGCGCCGGGGATGCTGGCAAGGGTTGGGGCATCGGTGTGCAAATCCGGGAAGGATTCGAGCAGTTTTTGGGTGTAGGGATGCTGAGGGTTGTTGTAAATTTCATCCACCGGGGCGTATTCCGCTACCTTGCCGCCATACATCACCACCACGCTGTCGCACATTTCTGCCACAACGCCCAGGTCATGCGTCACCAGGACGACTGCCAGCCCCAACTGCTTCTGAATGTTCTTCAGCAGCTCCAGCACCTGCGCCTGCACCATCACGTCCAGCGCGGTTGTCGGCTCATCCGCAAACAGCAGGCGGGGCGAACAAGCCAGCGCCATCGCAATCATGGCGCGTTGCCGCATTCCGCCGGAGTATTGAAACGGGTATTGTCTGCCGCGCTCGCGGGCAATCCCCACCATCTCCAGCAGTTCCGCCACCCGTTCCTCTGCCTGGCGGGGTGGCAGAATGTGATGCTGCAAAATTGCCTCGCGGATTTGTTCTCCCACCGTCATCAC
>DYNS01000324.1 GCA_020720965.1 Anaerolinea sp.
CTCGGATGCCCTGGTCGTTTCCCTGCCTTTGGCTGCGCCCTTTGGGGCATTTAGCCTGCTGGCAGATGCCATGAGCGCAACCCTGGCGGCGATTGCCTGCGTGCTGGGCGCTCTCGCCGTCCTGTTTGCGGTGGATTACATGCACGGGCAAGCCCAACTGGCGCGGTTTTATGCCTTTGTGCTGCTCTTCATTGGGGCAATGGCGGGGCTGGTTCTAAGCGCCAACCTGCTCTTTCTCTTCTTCTTTTGGGAAATTACCGCCCTTTGCTCTTATGCCCTCATCTCGTTTTACAACGATGACCCAAGAGCGGTGGCAGGCGGGCTTAAGGCTCTGCTGGTGACTCAGGTGGGCGGCGTGGGTTTGCTGGCGGGCGCGTTGACGGTTTTTTCTGCCCTCGGTTCGCTTCAGATGGCGGATTTGTTCTCGCGCAGCGCGGAACTTTCTGCGGGAGCTTTGGCTTGGGTGGCGTTTGGTTTTTTGTTGGCGGCGGCTGCCAAAAGCGCACAGTTTCCTTTCCATACCTGGCTGCCCGATGCCATGGAAGCCCCAAGCCCGGTCAGTGCCCTCATTCACGCCGCCACGATGGTGAACGCCGGGGTGTACCTGCTGGCGCGGTTTTACCCGGTTTTCGAGTCGGTTCCGGGGTGGCGGCTGGCAGTGACCTGGATGGGGGCAATTTCTGCTTTGCTGGCGGGGCTTATGGCGCTGACGGCAGTGGACTTAAAACGCGCCCTCGCCTATTCCACTGTTTCACAGTTGGGTTACATGGTCTATGCGGTGGGGGTGGGCGGGGTGTTTGCCAGCCAAATGCACCTGTTGAGCCATGCGGTCTTTAAGGCGCTGCTCTTTTTAGCCGCCGGAGCGGTCATCCATGCCGTTGGCACGCGGGATATGCGCCGGATGGGCGGCTTGGGTGCAAAAATGCCTTTTTGGCGGAATGTGTTTGGGGTGGGTGCGCTCGCGCTGATGGGTATTCCGCCCCTGAACGGTTTTTGGAGCAAAGAACTGGCGCTGGAAGCCGGTTGGGCGCATGGTCCCTGGTCGGCTTGGGGCGTGATGCTTTTGGTAACAGGGCTGACGGCTTTTTACACAACCCGGCTGTTTTTGCTGGTCTTTACCGGCAAAGAGCGTGAATCGCTGCCTTTGCACCCGCCCGGCAGGTGGATGCGCCTTGCGGTGGCGGTTTTGGCGGCAGCCGCCTGCCTTACCTGGCTGATGGCGGGAGCCTTTTCCGCCTCCCTGGCTCTCACCTTACCGGGGCATTCCATTCATCCCCTGGGGGTGGCGGAGATGGCGTGGGAGGTTTTGTCTGCGCCCCAAACCTGGCTGGTTCTGACGGTGGTGCTGGCGGCGGCGGGGTTTTGCCTGGGCGGGGCAGGTGTTTACCAACGGTGGCAGGCTCCGGCTTGGTGGGGTTCTCTCACGGAGGCAAGTTTCGGCTGCGAGACTCTCAATCGCGCCATCCGCGATGCGGTGCTACGTTCTTCCTTCTTGTTCCAAAAAACGCAGACCGGTTCGCTTTCCTGGAATATTTTGGGCATTGTGGGCGCATTGCTGGCGGCGCTTGGCTGGCTGTGGTGGAGTATTTAGATGATGGATTTACACTTTACCTGGATGATTATTTTGCCCCTGGCGGCTTCTCCGCTGGCATATTTGGCGGGGCGTATCTACCGCCCCCTGGCTTGGTGGGTGGCGCTGATGGCGGTTTTGGCGGCGTGGCTGCCTTTTGGCGTGGCTTTGCAGGCGACTGCCCTGCAAGTGACGGTGGAGAAAGTTGCCCTCGCGGCAGATTCGCTTACTTTTTTGCTGGTTGCGGTCACTTTGGGGTTGGGGACGGTGGTGACTTTGTATTCCGGCGCGTACATGCAGGGCGAGGTGGGCGAGGAGAAGTATTACGCCATGTTGCTGGCGATGATGGGGCTGATGATTGGCTTGGGCTGCGCCCGCGATTTGTTTAACCTGTGGGTGTGGTTTGAGGGCATGGCGGTTTCTTCTTATCTTTTGGTGGCTTTTTACCGCGAACAGCCCGCCTCGCTGGAAGCGGGGATGAAGTACCTGGTGCAAAGCGCCATCGGCTCTGCCCTGGTGTTGATGGCGGTTGCCCTGGTGTTGGCGGCAACCGGCACGGTGGAGATGAGCGCGGTGCAGGCGGTTTTGGCGGCGGATAGAGCGCCAAAGTCGCTTTTGCTGGCGGCGGGCGCTTTGTTTTTGGTTGGTTATGGCGTAAAAGTTGCCCTTGTGCCTTTACACACCTGGCTGCCAGACGCTCACTCGCAGGCGCCGAGCGGGGTTTCTGCCATGCTCTCCGGGGTGGTGATTGAAGCCGGGCTGCTTGCCATGTTGCGCTCCCTGGGCGTGTTGGGGCAGGAGGCTTCCTGGGGGACTTTGCTGGCGGTTTTCGGCGGGTTGAATATGCTATATGGCAATTTGCTGGCTCTGCGTCAATCGCAGGTAAAGCGGTTGCTGGCTTTTTCCAGCCTGAGCCATGTGGGTTATATGCTGTTTGGGCTTTCGCTCACCTTGTTGAGCGAGTCGGCGGCGGGGGCGCAGGGCGCTTTTTTTCACCTGCTGACGCATAGCCTGATGAAAGGCTTGGCTTTTTTGGCGGCGGGAGCGTTTTTGTTTGGCTTTTACCTGCAAAGGGGCAAGCACGGCTCGCTTTTGGTGCAAGACCTGGCAGGGGCGGCGCAAAAATATCCGCTGGCGGCTTTTGGCTTTTCGGTTGCGGCGCTGGCTTTGGGCGGATTGCCTCCCCTTGCCGGGTTTATGTCTAAATGGCAAATTTTTGTGGCGGCTTTTGGCGCCGGGGGCTGGCTGGCGGCGGGGGCGATGTTTATGGCGTTCAACAGCGTCCTTTCGCTGGGATATTACGCCCCGCTGGTAAACCTGCTCTACCGCAAAACGCCCTCCCCGCTGGTAAAAGACGCTCCGCCTTTGCCCTGGCGCATGAACCTGGCAATTGGCATTCTCACCCTGGCGGTGATTGTGGTCGGATTCTTCCCTGGGGCGCTGACCTGGCTCAGCGACCCGGCTGGTCTTGTGTTTGCCCGTTAGGAGGCAATGAGATGACAGATTGGTTACTCTCCCCTTTGGCGGCTTTTGCCTTCTATGCCTTGTTGAATGCCCTGGTTTCTGGCGCGGGGGCGGCGTTTGCCGCAAGGGGCAAAGAATCGGTGGGCAAAACCTCGTCTTATGCGGGCGGCGAACTGCCCGATAAAGCCCCTGCCGCGCCGGGGTATCGTCAATTTTTTTTGGTGGCGCTCTTTTTTGCGGTTTTGCACCTGGGCGCTCTCATGCTCGGCTCCAGTGACCTTTCTCCGGTGGCGGGGGTGTACCTGCTGGGGCTGGCTTTGGCGCTTTTGGCGCTCATCTTAGGTTAGGAGGTAAGATGCAAACCCTCAACCAACCCATTTGGAAGAACATCCTCAAAAAAATTCGCACCTGGGCGCGAGTCAACTCGCCCTGGGTCATTCATTAGAGTTGTTCCCGAATAGAATCAGGAAAGCAAGAAGTTCCACAATCCAGCAC
>DYNS01000634.1 GCA_020720965.1 Anaerolinea sp.
CATTCTCGTTATGATCGCTATGATTCTCACTGTTTTTGTGGTTTACCTTAGAATCTTTGCGCTGGGCTGGGGCGAAGGCGAAGACACCACCTACCCTGTGGTGGAGCAAATTTTGATTAAGAACGGCATGGAAGACAGCGACATCGTCATGGTTCGTAACGCGCCTGGTTATTATTTGGAAACTGGACGCCCGGCGATTGTCATTCCCTACGGCGGCGAAGAAGCCATCCTTGCCGCCGCCGACCAGTTTAACGCGCACTATCTTGTGCTAGAGCCAGAAGCCGCGTTAGCCCCCATTCAGAATCTATTTCAAAACCCTAAAAATCACAGCACATTTATTTATTTGGGCGAATATGATGAAGCCAAAATCTACCGTATCAAAATCGAATAACCTGCCGCTCCGCGATCTTGCGCTTCTTGCCGCCGCAGTGGGGGGCATTGTGGCAGTCTATTTAATTGCCAGTCAGCTGACCTACGGCATTGGCTTTCCGCTCGACGATTCCTGGATTCACCAGACCTACGCTCGCAACCTTGCCCAACGCGGCGAATGGGCGTTTCGCTCTGGCATTCTCTCGGCTGGTTCAACCTCACCGCTTTGGTCGGCTCTGCTCGCCCTCGGCTTTCTAATTCAACTTTCACCCTATCTTTGGGCTTACGTCCTCGGCGCACTTGCACTTTTTGCTCTGGCTGTGGTCTGCGAGCGGGCAGCCCGCGAACTGATTTCTACCTATCGCCCGCGTTTTCCCTGGGTGGGAATTTTCATCGCCTTCGAGTGGCATTTTGCATGGGCGGCGGTATCTGGAATGGAGACCCTGCTGCACGGTTTGATTGCGACAACCGTTCTTGTCTTGCTTATGACAAATTCACCCCGCTACCTAAGCCTTGGGCTGTTAACTGGGCTGGCAGTTTGGGTGCGCCCCGATGGCTTGACCTTGCTTGCCCCCGTCCTGCTGACGGTTTTGCTGGCGGGGCAGGGGCTTCGCGCACGGTTCATTGACCTTACCCGTTACTTGATTGGCTTTGGCGTCTT
>DYNS01000325.1 GCA_020720965.1 Anaerolinea sp.
TGACGGTGCCGGAGTAGGTGACATCGTGTCCGATGTTGGCGTTGGGGTTGATGCCGGAGACGACCAGGTCTATCTTCTCTGGGATGACTCCGAGCAGGGCGAGGGCTACGCAGTCGCTGGGAGCGCCATCGCTGCTGAGGGCGGGGGAGCCATCTGCCAGCGTTGTTGGGCGGACGCGCAGGGGGCGGTGCATGGTTTTGACATGCCCGGAGGCGCTCCAGTTGTGGTCTGGGGCGAGGACGGTGATTTTTGCCAGTCCGCGCAGTTCTTGCGCCAGGGCGAGTAAGCCGGGGGCGGTAACGCCGTCATCGTTGGTGACAAGGATGTGCTTCATGGGTGCCTCGTGTGGGGGTGGGATAGGAGAATTATAACCGGCGCGGCAGGGGGGTATGATAAAATCCGCCGCATGTTGTTCCGCGTGTTGAGATTTTTGGGGTATCTTACGGGCGTGCTGGGGTTGGCTTTTGTTTTTTTTGTGGCGAATCCTTTGCATGCTAATTTTGAAGTCTGTTCGCCCGTCTCTGGGGAGGCAAGTGTGTGGTATGACCTGGAACCCCTTTATGGGCATAGCCGGGAAGATGTGGAAGTTGGATGCCAGGTTTGGCATTTTGACATTCTTAGCACGGAAAACCCATCTCTTACTTTGTCGCTTCCCCTCTCGCCTGGAACTTACCAAATAAAATCTGCTTGGGTTCAGGCTCTTTTTTTGCCCGTAGAGAGTCCCCTTTCTTCTTTGGTGGCATGGAAGAATATTCACTCCTTAAAAGAAACTCCCGATGGTCTTGAAGTGGTAACGAAAGCTGGAAGTTCTGCCCCGGAGTTGATATTTACTTTGGGGCGGCCCCGCCTCCTGTTGGCAATGCACGCGGCTGCATCTCTGGCGGTGGCGCTGTTTTCGGTTTTACTTGGTTGGTTTTTGCGGTTCTTGTTAGTGGAAAGACGTGGCGTTTTTCACCGTGTAGAGGTTTTTTTGCGGCGCATCTGGCGGGGAGATTTTTCTCTTGGGCGGGAACTTGGCTTGTATATTCTGCTTGGGATGGGTCTTCATCTTTATGCATTCACTCAATTTCCTCTGTTTATTGACGCTGAAATGGCGGCTATGCGTCAGGATGCTACTGTGTGGCTTGCGGAAGACCGCTGGGTCGCCTGGCTGTTGGAGAAATTTGTCTTTTCTCAGCCTGTGATGCCGTTTTTGCCCGTCTTGTTATTATTGTTGGCGCTTTCTTTCTCATACGCGCTCATTCTGCGGATTCATTCTCTGCCTCGTGACTGGCGTTCCTATCTGCTTTTTCCGGTGCTTGCTGTGTACCCCGTTTGGGCATTTTGGGCGACCTTTCCCGCCAACCTGCCTTCCATCAGCGTAGGGTTGGCTTGCGCCTCGCTGGCTGCCTGGCTTTTTGTGCATTTCTCTCCGCAGCAGGGCAGGCTTGGGGGTTGGAGTTTGTTGGGGCAGGCTGCTCTATTGACCATTGCCCTCGGTGCGTATCAGACCCTTTTGTTCTGGTACGTGGCGCTTGTTCTGGGGGCGATGTTGTGGCGCTGGGAGCGGGTGCATCCTACAAAGAAAGATTTTCTTTTTTTTTGGGTGTCTGTAGGGCTGGCTGTTTTGTTGCATTTTCTTCTCAACGCTGTTTTAAGGTTCATCTTTCCTTTCCCCGAAATTTCGCGTGGATATTTACAGACGTTTTACCAGATGGATGCTTTGCTTTCCAGCCCCATGCAGGTGTTTTCAAACGCATTTTTGTTTGAAATGCGGTCTTACTACGGGGGGCAGGATAGTAAATATGGCATTTCCATCTCTGCCCTGGCAGCGGCTTTCTTTGTGGCGGTCTTTTGGGGTATTTTCCGTAGCGCCCTATGGACACCCCAAAAAAAGTTTGGATATTGGTTTTTATTTGTAGTATGGTTATCTTCTCCCTTTTGGCTCAACTTGCTGAGCGCCAGAGAAAACGCTACCCGCTCTTTCCTCTCTCTGGCATACATAACCTGGTTTTTTGCGGCTCTCCCCACTTACTCCCGGCGATATTCTGCGCGAATGGTGGGCATTGTTTTATCTCTTGCTTTGGCGGGGCAATTTTTGCAGGCGAATTATCTTTCTTCTTCGCTTTCTTTTCTTACACAGCAACAAGACCTTCATCTTGCCCATAGCATTTACGAGCAAATGGGGGCAATCCAAACAGACGACCCTGACGAGGGCGTATGGCTTGTGGATGTGTACGGCGGTTTTCGCGCCTCGTTGCCTTACCCAGCGCCCTGGAGCGGGACTCAAGGAAGTTCTTTTTTCTCTTTTTCATGGACAACCCCAGGGAGTGTTCGCGCTGTTCAATACATGCGCCTCTTAGGCTACCCCAATCTTCAACCGGTAAGCCCCGCGCAGGCAAAATCTCTCATTCCTTTCTTTCAATCTATGCCGGCTTATCCGGCTGCCGGGTATATCCGCCTTGTGGATGGCATATATCTGATTAAACTCGGCGAAGCACCCGACCCCTGGCACAAACCTTAGCCGCTCCCTCTTCCAACCCCAATTGACCCGCTATGATGCCCAACTCCTCCCTCAAAACCTTTTCCATCGTCATCCCCGTGTACTACAACGAACTAAACCTGCCGGATACGGTGCCGGAGCTGCTTGCCCTGCAAGATAAACTCCCCGGCTACCGCCTGGAATTGGTCTTTGTGGATGACGGCTCCGGTGACCTCTCATTGGAATTGCTCCGGCAATGGCAACGCCAACACCCGCAGGTGATTCGGGTGGTCAAGCTCTCGCGCAACTTCGGCTCCATGTCCGCTTTGCTGGCGGGGATGAGCGTGGCGCAGGGCGATTGCGTAGGCGTTATCGCCGCCGATTTGCAAGACCCGCCCGACTTGTTTGTGGAGATGCTGGGGCATTGGGAACGCGGCACAAAGTCAGTTTTTGCCGTCCGGCAGGATAGAGAAGACCCGCTTCCCTCCAAACTCTTTTCGCTTTCTTATTACTATCTGGTACGCAAGTTTGCCCTGCCCAACTACCCCCAGGGCGGGTTCGACTTTTTTGTGGTGGACCGGCAAGTGGCGCAGGATGTTTTGAAAATTCGAGAGAAAAACACCAACCTTATGACCCTCATCTTTTGGCTTGGCTATTCTCCGGTGCTCATTCCCTACATCCGCCGCGAGCGCAAAAAAGGCAAATCCCGCTGGACTCTTGCCAAAAAGGTGAAACTGTTTGTCGATACCTTCGTCTCTTTCTCCTTTACGCCTATCCGCATCCTTTCGGTGGCGGGCATGTTGGTTTCGCTCTTCTCCTTCCTATACGGGACCTTCATCCTGTTCGCCTGGGCGCTGGGCGGCATCCCCGTCCAGGGCTGGACGGCGATGATGCTGGTCGTCACCTTTACCGCCGGGTTGCAGATGTCCATGCTGGGGGTGCTGGGAGAGTACCTTTGGCGGGTGCTGGATGAAGTCCGGCGTCGCCCACCCTTTATCATTGACGAAATTTTTGGAGAAAACCAACAGCCATGACCAATTTCTTTCAGCACGAAAAAGCC
>DYNS01000635.1 GCA_020720965.1 Anaerolinea sp.
GCGATGCTCTGCGCGGCGTGGAGGTGGACATGCGCGACATTCCAGACACGGCGCAGACCCTGGCAGCGATTGCCCCCTTTGCCCAATCGCCCACCCGCATCCGGGGGATTGCCTCGGCGCGGGTGAAGGAAACCGACCGTATTTCCGCCACCTGCACCGAGCTCGCCCGCCTGGGCGTGCGCGTGGAAGAATATCCGGATGGGATGATAATTTACCCCTGCAACGACATTCACCCCGCCGCCATCCAGACCTACAATGACCATCGCATGGCAATGTCTTTTGCCCTCATCGGCTTGCGGGTTCCCGGTTTGCAAATTCTCAACCCCGGCTGCGTTTCCAAAACCTTTCCCAACTTTTTTGAAACCCTCGCGCTGCTCAAGGGATAGCCTATGTTCTCTCTTGCCCTCACCGGTTATCCCCTCAGCCATTCGCTTTCCCCCAAAATTCACGCCGCTGCGCTAAAGGACTGCGGGCTAAGCGGAGAATACAACCTCCTGCCCATTCCCCCCGGCGACCTGAATGGTCTTACCGCCCTGCTGAATCGCCTGCGCGGTGGGGAATTGCAAGGCTTCAACGTTACCATCCCGCACAAGCAAACCATCCTGCCCCTGTTAGATGCCCTCACCCCCGCCGCGCAAGCCATCGGTGCGGTGAACACCGTTTTTGGGCAAAACGGGCAGGCAGTGGGAGATAACACCGATGCGCCCGGCTTTTTGGCAGACCTGCGGCATTGTTTTCCCTCTCTTTTGGTGGGCAAAGCCCAGGTGCTAGGGGCGGGCGGCTCGGCGCGGGCGGTTGTTTATGCCCTGACCCAGGCGGGTTGGCAGGTGAGCATCTCTGCCCGCCGCGCCGGGCAGGCGGAGGAACTTGAGTTGCTCAGCCAGGGTGTCATTGATCATAGCGGGAGAGATCGGGGGTGTCGGTGAGGGAGCCTTCTTGATAGGCGGGACGTTTTTCCAGTTCGGGATCGATGAGGGGATCGGGCAACGCGGTGTCGTCCAGTTGCAACAGCGCGATGCGTTCGAGGGT
>DYNS01000636.1 GCA_020720965.1 Anaerolinea sp.
GATGGCGTAGCGCAAGAGTTGGGTGTCGTAATCGGTCATGGAGGAGTGTTTCAGGAGGTGGGGAGGGGAGGGCGGACGAGGGCGTCGGTCATTTTTGCCACTTTTGCCATAAAGGCGACATCGTGAACGCGGAGGATGTCTGCGCCGCGCACAATCCCTACCGCAACGGCGGCGGCGGTTCCTTCCAGCCTTTGTTCGGGGGGCAGGTTCAGGGTGTAGCCGATGAAGGATTTGCGAGAGGGACCCAACAGCACCGGAAAGCCCAAGGCGCGGATTTCGTCCAACCGGTTGAGGAGTTGCAGGTTTTGTGGCACGGTCTTGCCAAAGCCAATGCCGGGGTCCAGGATAATGCGCTCGTCCGAAATTCCGGCGCGGCGGGCAATTTCTACCGATTGCATCAGTTCGGCTTTAATCTCTTCCAGCAGATTTTGGTATTCCATGCCCACATAACGTCCGCCCAGGCTTTGTTGCAGGCTGGCGTTGGCGGGTTGGCTGCGATTGTGCATGAGGATGACAGGGATGTTGGCGGCGGCGGCGAGGGAAGCCATGCCAGGGTCGGCGCGGAGTCCCCATACATCGTTGAGGAGGTGCGCCCCCGCCTGAAGGGCTTGCTCGGCGACCCTGGCTTTGTAGGTGTCTATGGAAAGAATCGCCTGCGGAAACTCGGCGGCAAGGGCACGGATGATGGGGATGACCCGGCTGGCTTCTTCTTCCGCGCTGACGGTCTGCGCCCCAGGGCGGGTGGATTCTCCGCCAATATCCAAAATGTCGGCTCCGGCTTGCAAAAAATCTTGCGCCTGCCGCAGGGCGGATTCCTTCACCTGCGGGGTGGAGAGCAGCCCATCGCCGGAGAAGGAGTCAGGGGTCAGGTTGAGAATGCCCATCAGGTAGGTGCGGGTTCCCCATTCCAAACGGGTGGCGCCGAGGGCGAGGGGCTTCAAATCATCTGCTCCATCGGTTTCATCAGCCAGGCTTCGGCTTCTGCCAGGCTGGTGAAGATGCGAATGGCTGCGCCGCTACCCACTG
>DYNS01000032.1 GCA_020720965.1 Anaerolinea sp.
CCGTATTGCTGCCGGTAGGCTTCGGACTGTACCAGCATCATCTTCTTTGCCAAGCCGTAAGGGGCGTTGGTTTCTTCGGGGTAGCCAATCCACAGGTCGTCTTCCTTAAAAGGGACGGGGGTGAATTTGGGGTAGGCGCAAACGGTTCCGATGGCGGTGAATTTGCCCACGCCGCGCTTCCAGGATTGGTGCATCAGTTCCACGCCCATCATCAGGTTATCGTAGAAAAATTCGGCGGGGTGTTCGCGGTTGGCGCCAATGCCGCCTACGTTGGCGGCAAGGTGAATGATGACCAGGTTTTCGGGGTCGAGGCTGGGCTGAGATGCCTGGGCAGGCGAGAGTTTGAGGTGGGCAGGAATTGCCTCGGCGGGCTGAAGGGCATCCGAAAGCAGGCGTTGAATATCATCGCGTTCGGTTAAGTTGTAGTTTTCGATTCGCGGAATCAAAATATCGGTTACGCCGCGCGCCGCCAATTTCTCGGTAACAAAGGAGCCAAGGAAACCGGCTCCACCGGTGATGAGGACGCGCTTGCCCTGCCAAAATGTTGAAGATTGTACGTCGGATGTCATAAATTCTTCCTTTTTTGTTTTTACGGTTTGAAAGTTTGCCAAATTTATTGCACAACAAAATGGGCGTTACGGTAACGCTCGTCATACGGGTTGCGGATTAAGCCAGTTTTCAGGGCGTTCACCAGCTCCCGTACCCCGTCATCTACCTTTAGGGTGGCAGTGTAGCCCAGTTCGCGCCGAATCTTCTCAAAGGAGACGGTAATATCGCGTTCATCGCCGCCGAAGGTTAATTTTTTGTATTGCACAATCACTTCCGGCAGGCGCTTGATGATGAGCGAGACAATTTGGTCTTTGGTGTAATTGCCGTCATCGCTGCCCAGATTATAGACCTGCCCGCTCAACTTCTCCAGCGGCGCACTCAGCCCCAGCGCCAGCCCCCGCACCACATCCAAAACGTGGATGAAGGAGCGGGAATACCCGCGCTGGTAGATGAGTAATTCGCGCCGGGTGAAGGCATCCAACACAAACTGATTCACAACCAGGTCGAAGCGCGTGCGTGGCGAAAGCCCATACACGGTTGCCAGTCGGAAAATTCCGGCGGCGGGTCCGTTTTGGCTGCGGAGATATTCCTCCGCAGCGATTTTTGTCTCCGCGTAAAGCGATTCCGGCTGCAAAGGCGAATCTTCCGTCACTGCCGCGCCCTGCTCCGAAACACCGTACACGCTGTAGGTGGATGCGTATAAAAAGCGTTCCACCCCCAGGTTGGCGGCTTGGTCGTACACATTGCGGGTTGCATCCACGTTGTAATGCCAGGCGGCGGCTTTGCCAATTGCCTGGCAGGCAGGGAAGCCCACAATCCCCGCCAAGTGAATGACGGTGTGCGGCTTGGCAATCCCACGCGGCAGCGAATCGCGCAGGCTGCGCGGCTCGGTTACGTCCGCCTTGGCAAAATGAAATTTGGGATGCGAAAAATAAGAAAGCAGCGACTCGCCGCCAAAGAGCAAACTATCCAACACCGTCACGCGGTATCCCTCGCGCAACAAATGCGCCGTCAGCAAAGAGCCAATGTAGCCCGCCCCGCCGGTGATGACGATATGTTTTTCATCCATGCGATTCTTCCTCCAACATTAAAGAGACGCTCAGGTTTTGCACCTTCAGGGCAGCCGGGGCAAAGGCATTCACCTGCATCCCCTGCTCCACGCAGGTCAGGCGACAAATATCCGCCACATCGCCCTCGCCTTCGATCCGAACCTGCTCGTAACCGGCTTGTTTTAGCCCATCTAGCATATCCTTCACCTTTGCCCGCACCCGACGATATAGCAAAAACTGCTGCTCAATGTAATCCACCGTCAGCAGGGCGCGTTTTGCCAGCCCCTCCGGGGTGATGATGTAGCGCAATTTACGCCTCTCGGCGCGGGTCACTTTTACATAACCCTTGGAAATTAAACGCTTAAGATGCCAGTTCACCGTGCCAACCGCAACCCCCAACTGCGTGGCAAGGTCCGCCTGGGTAACGTTTGGGTCTTGTTCAATCTGTTCGAGCAGGGAGAGCTCGTGTAAAGAGTCGTGAGTATTTTCCATAATCAAAATTCAACTGCTGAATTATACCGTATATTCAGAGATTGAATTTTGAACAAGCCTCACAAACCCACCGGGCTGCCCTTCTGGGCAGATTCCAACAATGCCAAAATGGTTTGTACGTTCTCGCGGCTGTCTTGCAGGCTCATGCGCGGCGGCTTGCCCAATAGAGCACAATCCGCCATATCTTCCACCTCGCCCAAATACAACTCCTGCCCCGGCACAACAATCGTCTCCGTCACCTCTTCACGGTGCAGGCTCATACTCTCGTTGGAGCCGGGCTTAAAAGGCGTGGGAATATGCAACACCCCCTCCGTCCCTACCACCTCCAGGTGAGCGCGATAAGGGGAACGGAAACCGCTATCAAACTGGGCAAAAACCCCGTTTGTAAACCGAATCTGCCCCAAAAAGGATTCATCCACCCCGCTCGCGCCTGTCACCTGGCTCCCGAACACCTCCTGCACCCCCGCCCCCGCCAGCAGACGGGCATAACTGATGGGGTAACAGCCCACATCCCAAATACTGCCGCCGCCCATCTCCGGGGACAGGCGGATATTCGTCTCGGTCTTCATACGGAAGGTGAAAGACCCCCGAATCAGTTGCAGCCTGCCAATTGCCCCACCCTGCACCAGTTCCAACGCCTTTTGGGTTTGGGGATGATGCCGATACATAAACGCCTCCGCCAACACCTTTCCGCTCTCAAGCGCGGCGGCGCTCATCGCGTCCACTTCTGCCAGGCTCAGCGCCAGGGGTTTTTCGCATAAAACATGCTTGCCTGCCCGCAGGGCTTTTATGCTCCACTCTGCGTGCAGGTGATTGGGCAGCGGGTTGTAAATCACATCCACCTGCGGGTCTTCTATCAGTTCCTGATAACTGCCATAGCAAACCGGAATCTCCCACTGCGCGGCGTATGCCTGCGCCGAGGGCAGGCTGCGGCTTGCCACAGCGGTAAGTCGGTTGCGGGGGGAATGGCGCAGCGGAGAGATGAGGGCGCGGTTAATTTTGGCGGTGGAAAGAATCCCCCAGTTAAGAATCGAATCCTTGGGCATGGTTTTCTCCTCGTTATCAAAATCAAAGATACGCCATTGTAACGCTAATAAAACTTCTATTATTTTCGTTAAGTAAAACCAGCATTTCACGGATAAAATTAAGCGAATGTCACCCAACGATGTAAAATCACTCCCCCAACTGTTATACGTGGACGATAACCGCGAAGCCCGCTCTTTGGTGCGGCGTGTTCTTGCCGGGCAATATATCGTCCTGGAAGCAGGCGACCCTCTCAGCGGCATAGAACTGGCGCGAGACACCCGCCCCGATATGGTTCTGTTGGATATTAACCTGCCCAACATGACCGGTGTGGACGTGGCAATTCGGCTGCGGAGTTTTTTGCCCGCCTCTACGCCTATCGTTGCCCTCACATCCGATATTCACCCGGATATGCGCGACCGCGCCCTGGCTGCCGGGTTCACCGGCTTCCTTAGCAAACCTGTCGAAATTGACACCTTTGAAGAAGAACTCCGCGCCTTTATGGGCGGCAAACGCGAACTACTCCAAAACCCGGAAAGACACCTCCGCGAATATCAAAACGAAGTGGTGGAACGCCTGGAAAATCGTGTGCGCGAACTGAGCAACACCCTCAGTCGCAACGACTACCTCCAAAAACAAAACCAGGCAATGATTGACACCCTCTTGCGCCGCCAAAAACTGCTGGAAGCCGGAGCAAGAGTCAGCCACAGCATTACCTCCATTTTGGAATTGAGCAACCTCCTCCCGCAAATGGTGAACACCATCGTAGAATCCTTCGGGTTTTACTACGCCGGTATCTTTTTGGTGGACGAGAAAAACGAATGGGCATATTTGCGCGCCGGGTACGGCGATGCCGGTAAAGCCATGCTGGCAGAAGGGCACAAACTGCAAGTGGGCGGAAACTCCATGATAGGAACCTGCATTCAGCACAACGAAGCCCGCATTGCCCTGGATGTGGGCGAAGAACGCGCCCATTTCAAAAATCCGCACCTGCCCCAAACCCGCTCCGAGATGGCGCTGCCCCTCTATTTTGGCGAGAGGGTTTTGGGGGCTGTCACCGTGCAATCGGTGGAGGAACGCGCCTTCAGCCAGGACGACATCACCACCCTGCAAACCATGGCAGACCACCTCGCCGTAGCCGTTCACAACGCTTACACCCTCAACGCCCTCAAAGGCGCTCACTCCGAGCTCTTACGCAGCAAAACCTTTGAAGCCATCGCCACCGCCACCGGCGAGGCAATTCACTGGGTGGGCAACAAAGCCGCCCCGGTTCCTGGCAGCGCCCGCCGCGTGCGCGAAGACCTCATTAACCTGCTATCGGTCTTTCAGGCGCTCACCGCCCAGGCGGATACGCAACATCCCCTCTTTGCCCTTGCTCAAAACCTGTTTGAAGAAGCCGAAGAAAAAGGGATTCATCTTTCCGCCCAGGCGCAGACCCTCGCCGCCAAACCCGCCCGCCAACTGGCAGCCCTCGTCAGCCTGGAGTCGATTTTTGAAGACCTGCAAATCATCGAAAACAGCGCCCGCACCATCCTCTCCATCAAAGAAGACTTAATCGGACCCGCCCGTCAGCGCAAAACCGAAGCCTTTGCCCTGCCCCCGGAAGTGACCCGCCTGGTGGAAGACATGGCGCTCCCCAAAGGCGCAGTCACCCTTACCTGGGCAAAAGACCTGCCCCCCGTTTTGGGCGATTCCAGGCAGGTGGACCAAATCTTCAACAACCTCATCAAAAACGCATGGGAGGCAATGGCAGGGCGCACAGACGCGCACATTTGGGTCTCTGCCGAAAAAGACTCCCTCCCCGGCATGGTTCGTGCCTGTGTGCGCGATAACGGACCGGGCATCCCGCCCGATTTGCAGGAGAAAATTTGGGTCTCCTTCTTCACCACCAAAGGCGGCAGAGGCGGAACCGGGCTTGGGCTTTCTGCCTGCATGGAAATTGCCCACCAACACGGTGGAAAAATTTGGCTGGAAAGCGAACCAGGCAAAGGCGCAGCCTTCTACGTCACCCTGCC
This sequence comes from Anaerolinea sp., assembly GCA_020720965.1. Classification (GTDB taxonomy): domain Bacteria; phylum Chloroflexota; class Anaerolineae; order Anaerolineales; family Villigracilaceae; genus UBA5195. The sequence goes on from DYNS01000032.1 coordinate 5,129, forward strand.
TTGCGAAATTTAACCCTTCATCCCACAAAAAATATATCCCTAACCCCAGGAGGTTCCAGAGAACATGACAACCATTTTGCTCGTAGATGATGAGCGGCTGGTACAGCGCAGCCTCGAAAAAACGCTGTTACGTGCCGGGTACGATGTCTTAACCGCGTCCGATTGCGTGAGCGGCTTGCAAACCTTTGAAGCCAACGCCGAAACAGTGGACGTTGCCGTCTTTGACCTGAACATGCCCGGCTTTGATGGAATGCCCAAAAACGATGCCGGGCTGGATTTGCTGGCAAAAGTTATCGAACACAAACCCGGCTTGCCCGCCGTTGTCCTCACCGCTTATGACGAAGTGGGCAAAGCCAAAGACGCAGTTGGCATTGGCGCACGCGCCTACTTTGTAAAAGGGCGCGAACAAGGGCTGGTGGAACTGATTCAAGATATTTTGGGCACAAGCAACCCCTAAAGAGAGGCAACCATGAAAGCGCACCAAACTTCCGGCGCAGAACGCCAGGCAACCCTGCTCAACGCGGCAGCGCGGGTCTCCCGCAGCATTGCCAGCATCCTGGATTTGAACATCCTCCTCAACCGCACCGTAGACATCATCTGTGATGAATTCGGCTTTTACTATGCGGGCGTCTTCCTGGTGGACGAAAACGGCGACTGGGCTGTTCTCACCGCCGGGCGCGGCGATGCCGGGCGGGCAATGCTCGCCGAAGGGCATAAACTCCATATTGGCGGCAATTCCATGATTGGTGCCGCCATCGCCCGCCGCAGCGGGCGCATTGCCCTGGATGTCGGCGCGGAGGCGGTCTTCTTTAAGAATCCGCACCTGCCCAACACCCACTCCGAGATGGCGCTGCCCCTCATCGCCGGGGACGAAGCCATTGGCGCTCTCACCGTTCAGAGCGAGATGCAAGCCGCCTTCAGCGATGCCGACATTGCCGCGCTGCAAACGATGGCAGACCAACTCGCCGTCGCCATCTCCAACGCCCGCCTGCACCAACAAAACCAAACCCTGCTACGCCAGGCAGAACGCCGCGCTCGCCTTTTACGCGCCGCCAACAGCGTGGGCAAAGAAGTGACTTCCATGCTCAACCTGGAAGAACTTCTGCCCAAAATGGTCAATACCATCGTCAATTCTTACGGCTTTTACTACGCCGGAATCTTCCTGCTGGACGAAAACGGAGATTGGGCGCACTTGCGCGCCGGGTACGGCGAAGCAGGCAAAGCCATGCTGGCAGACGGTCACAAACTGAAGGTCGGCGGCAATTCCATGATTGGGACTTGTATCTACCTCAACGAAGCCCGCATCGCCCTGGATGTGGGCGAGGAACGGGTACACTTCAAAAATCCGCACCTGCCTGCCACCCGCTCCGAGATGGCTCTGCCCCTTTACTACGGCAAAACCCCGCTGGGGGCTGTCACCGTGCAATCGGTGGAAGAACGCGCCTTTAGCCAGGATGACATCACCACCCTGCAAACGATGGCAGACCATTTGGCAGTTGCCATTAACAACGCTTACACCCTGCAAGCCCTCAAAAGCGCCCATGCCGAACTGCTGCGGACTAAAGTGTACGAAGCCCTTACCGTTGCCACCACCGAAGCCATTCACTGGATTGGGAACAAAGCCCTGCCCATCAGCATGACCATTCAGCGCCTGAAGGAAGAGCAAGCCGCCGGAAGCCTGGACCCCGAATCGCTGCGCGAAGATTTGGACCTGATTGCCGAATCGGCTGAAATGATTGTGAACGTCAAGGAACAACTCATCGGTCAAGCCCGGGAGCAAAAACCCCGCCCTGTTTTGCTGGCGGATGTTTTGGCAGCCGCTGCCCAACAGCGCGGCGTAAAAGTTCCGATTCAGGTGAACATTGCCCCAGAAGCCGCTTACATGATGGCGGACAGCACCCAAATTACCCGTGCCTTGGGCAACCTGCTGCAAAATGCCGCCGAAGCCGGGGCGGGGAAAATCACCGTCAGCGCCGCGCCCGCCGGAGAAAACAGCCTGCAAGTCACCATCCGCGATAACGGGACGGGGATGAGCGCCGAAGCCCTGAGCAAAGCCTGGACTCCCTTCTTCACCACCCGTGCCGGGCATCACGGGCTTGGTCTTCCGGCTGCCTTGCACGTCGTAACCCAACTTCAGGGGCAGATTGGCATTCACAGCAAGCCCGGCGAAACCGATATTGAAGTTCACCTGCCTGCCGGTCAGCCAACCCTCGCCGACCTGAATCACACCCCCTCCATTTGCCTGCTGGATGATGACGATGCCTGGGCGCAGTTCTTCACCCAAGCCGTCCCCACCGCCCAACGCGCCGCCGCCCCCCAACCCGCCGACCTGCTGATTCTGGATGAGAACGCCGAGAATTTTCATAGCCTGCTGGAAGCCGTTCATCAAGCCGGGCTGGCGGGCAAAACCGTCATCGTTACCGCCGCCATGGACGTAGACCGGATGACCCGCATGTTACGCGCCGGAATTAAGGATGTGAAGTTGAAACCCTATAGCCCCGCGGAAATCCCCGCTTTGTGGGCAAAATAAGAACATGTAACTATCCGCCTTTCCCCTTTGTGGCGCAAGCCCAAGGGGGAGGTAACTCAAAAGAACCGCCCTGGCTAACCGGGGCGGTTCTTTTGAGTTAATGTTTTTACATCCACCCGCGTGGAAAGTGATTTTTGAGAATGCCCTGCGAACCCTTGCCCCAGCCAATGTTCCAACCCCCTGCGCTGACCACTGCCCAACCTTGTGTCTCAGTCGGAAGAGTTTCTCCGCGCAGGTAAGATTGCACCAGGGGCGATTGCAAATCCAACGCGACTGTTTTTTGGGCTTCGCCGGGGCGCAGGAACAAAGCCAGGGGGTGAGCCGGTTCAAAGCGGTCTTTTTTAACGGTTCCGAGCCATACCCCCGGCAGGGTAACGCGCAAACGCCCCAGGTCGGGGAAGTCGGAAGGGGTCAGGTACAGGCGGTCGCCAAAGAGGCGCAGGTTTTCTTCTGGCAGGGGGGCGGTTAACAGGTCTTGGGCAAAGGACTGCCAAAAGCGCAGGTCGGCTTTTTCGGTTTTGCGCCCCCAACCGGCGCTCCTTCCCTTTGCCGGGCGAGGCGGTTCCTGCGCCTCGTTCACCCGGCGCAGTAGACTGGCAAAATGCCCCTCGCCCCGCACCCGATGTGGGAAAAGGCGCACCGCTCCGCGCAGGCTGAGGGGGGCGGTCTCGCCCAGCCATTCCGGCTTGCCAGGGGTAAAACCCTCGTACAGCGGCAGGGATTGCACTTCAAACTGCGCCGGGGCGGAGGCGGAAAGCAGTTCCAGCAGAGCGCCTTCATCTTCTTCCGGGGCAAAGGTGCAGGTGGAGTAGACCAAAAAGCCGCCGGGTTTTACCAGTTTGGTGGCAACCCGCAAAATATTCTGCTGACGCACCGCGCAGCCTTGCACCATCTCCGGCGACCAATCTGCCCTGGCGCCCATGTCTTTGCGGAACATGCCCTCGCCGGAGCAGGGTGCATCCACCAGCACACGGTCGAAAAAAGCCCCAAAGTGGTCTGCCAGGGCTTCGGGGGTTTCGTTGGTGATGATGACATTGCCTGCGCCCCAGCGTTCTACGTTTTGAACAAGATGCCCCACCCTTTTGGTTTTAATCTCGTTGGCGACCAAAAGCCCTTCGCCGCGCATCTGCGCCGCCAATTGGGTGGTTTTGCCCCCCGGCGCGGCGGAAAGGTCCAGCACCCGCTCGCCGGGTTGGGGGTTTAACAGCGCGGCAGGAGACATTGCCGAAGGGTCTTGCAGGTAGTATAGCCCTGCGCCATGATAGGGATGCGAACCAAACCGAAAATCGGAGGCAGGCAGGTGAAAGGCGGAAGGACACCAGGCGACAGAATCGCCCAGGGGGGCGGGGGAAATCTCTCGAAACGCCTGCCCCCCCATCTTCAGGGTGTTCACCCTCAAGCCAGATTGGGCTTCGCCATCCAGGGCGGCTTGAAAAGGTTCAAATTCTTCTCCCAAAAATTGAGACATGCGCTGGAGGAAGAAGGGCGGCAGGGGGACGGATTTTTGGGTTATCATGCCGTTATTATAGATGTTCTCTGGCGCTATGGCAGAAAGGATTGGTTATGCGTTTTGAAGAGTTAAATTGGATGGATGTGGAAGCCTACCTGCAACAGGAAGACCGCCTGATGTTGATTACCGGCGCAACCGAGCAGCACGGCTATCTCTCCCTGCTGACGGACATCAAAATTCCCCTGGCAATGGCAGATGCCGCCAGCCAGAAAACCGGGGTACTGGTTGCCCCGCCCCTGAATTTTGGCTGTTCGCCTTATTTTTTGGCGTACCCCGGCACCCTCAGCCTGCGCGCCTCCACTCTGATGGACGTGTTGGAAGACCTGATTCGCTCCGCGCACCAGACCGGTTTTCGGCGGATGCTGGTGATTAACGGGCATGGCAGCAACCTCCCGGCACGGGTTCGGCTGCGCGAGGTGGCAAACACCCTGCCCAGCCTGCAACTGCAATGGTACGACTGGTGGGAATCGCACGCGGTGGAGGCGGTTGCCCAAAAGCATAACCTGAAGCCGGAACATGCCAACTGGCTGGAAGCCTTTGCTTTTACCCAGGTCTGCGAGCTGCCCCAGGAGCCCAAAATTCCGCCTTATGTGCCCGCCATTACCAACGCCGCCCAAACCCGTCAGTTGTATGGGGACGGTTCTTTTGGCGGTCCCTACCAGGCAGACCCGGCGATAATGCAGGATTTGTTTAACGCCGCTTTGGAAGATATTTTGCAATTGCTTCAATTTGAGGGCTTTCCCCCTCCATCATCCTCAGGAGATACACCATGACCTTACAAATCATCACCGGCGCCCAATGGGGCGATGAAGGCAAAGGGCGGATTGTGGATTGGTTCGCCGCCCAAGCCGACCTGGTTGCCCGCTTTAACGGCGGCGATAACGCCGGTCACTCTGTGACCGTTGGCGAGACTCTCTTCAAATTGCATCTCGTTCCCTCCGGCATTATTCACCCCAAGCCGGTTGCCGTACTGGGCAACGGCATGGTACTCAACCTGCGCTCTCTCGCCGCCGAAGTGGATATGCTCCAAGCCGCCGGTATAGAAATTACCCCTGCCCGTTTGCGGATTTCCCACGCCGCCCACATCATCACCCCCGCCCACACCGCGCTGGATGCCGCCCTGGAAGCGGCACGCGGCGGCAGTAGCATTGGCACAACCGGGCGCGGAATTGGACCTGCCTACACCTCCAAAGCCGAGCGTTCCGGCTTACGCATGGCAGACCTGCTCGCGGTGAATGCCGGGGAGCGGATTTTTGCCCATGTGGAAGCCTGCAACCGCACCTTGCGCGCCCTCAACGCTCAACCCCTCAACCCCACAGCCGTAGCCGAGGAACTTCACGCCTGCGCTCAACGCTTTGCCCCCTTCGTGGCGGATACCGCTTATGAAAGTCACCAAACTCTGGCGCAGGGCGGCTTGCTCCTGGCGGAAGGCGCTCAGGGAACCCTGCTAGACATCGACCATGGCACCTACCCTTACGTCACCTCCTCCGCCACCGTAGCCGCCGGGGTCTTCACCGGGCTGGGGCTGGGAGTCACCGCCGCCCAAAACGCGGTTGTGACAGGGGTTTGCAAATGCTTTCAAACCAGAGTCGGCAGCGGACCCTTCCCCACCGAAGTGGATGGAGACCTTGCCCTGCGCCTGCGCGGCAGCGGCGCAAACCCCTGGGACGAATACGGCACAACCACCGGTCGCCCTCGCCGGGTAGGCTGGCTGGATGGTGTTCTGCTGCGCTATGCCGCCCGCATCAACGGGCTGACCGAACTCGTCATCACCAAATTGGATATTCTCTCCGGCTTCGAGAGTCTCAAACTCTGCGTTGCTTACACCAAAGACGGCAAAACCTACCCGGATTTGCCCTTTGGACCCACCGAATTGGAAGGCTACGAACCGGTGTACGAAGAAATGCCCGGCTGGGACGAAGACCTTAGCCCCCTGCGTGATTGGGATGCCCTGCCGGAAGCCGCCCGCCGTTATCTCAACGCCATCTCCCGCCTCACCGGTCTTCCGGTGCGCCTCGTCAGCGTTGGACCAGAGCGGGAGCAACTGGTGGAGAACCCGGCATATCCCCGGTAAATTTCCCTCACCCCAACCCCTCCCCCGGTGGGGGAGGGGCTTTTTAGTGCCCTCTCCCGGTGGGAGAGGGCGGAGGGTGAGGGCAGAGGGCGTTTTACCGAATTGCCCCCTGCGGCGCGGGGGTTGCCTCCAACCCGTTGCGCCGAATCACTTCGGCGTACCATTTTCCGCTGTCCTTCAGGGTGCGTTCCCCGGTCTCAAAGTTAACCCAGGTAATGCCAAAACGCTGGCGGTAGCCTTCTGCCCATTCAAAATTATCCATCAGCGACCAGACAAAATACCCCTCCAGCGGGATGCCCGCCTGGAGGGCGCGTTGGCAGGCAGAAAGATGGGATTGCAAATAAGCGGTGCGAAGTTCGTCATGGAGCGGGGCGCTGTAACTCGCGCCGTTTTCGGTGACGTAGATTTTGGGCGGCAGGTAGTGAAAGTACACCCGGCTTAGTACGCCAAATAAGCCATGCCCGTAGTTTTCCCAGTTAAATTCGGTGTAGTTTTGCGGGGTCTTTTCCTGGGGAAAGGCGGTTTGGGGCTCGTTGCCTTCTTCTCCTGCCCGCATCACCTGGCGCTGATAGTAGTTCAGCCCCACAAAGTCGGTGGGAACCTGAATGGCGTGCATATCGCCTGCCTGCACAAAATCCATCCCGGTGGGGAAAGCGCCTCTCGCCTGCAAATCCGCTTGCAGGTCGGATGGGTAGCCGAAGCCGTAGAGCGGGTCGAAGAACCAGCGCGTCCACACCTCGCCCTGACGGTGCAGGTCGCGGTCGGCGCGGCTGTTAGAGCCGGGGACGGTCCAATTGATGTTGAGGGTGATGCCCACTTCTGCCTGCGGGCTGTTGTGGCGGATGAGCGGTACTGCCCATCCGTGAGAGAGCAGGAGGTGATGAGCGGTCTTTACGGCGGAGGGCAGGTCTTGCACACCGGGGGCGTGAATGCCGTTGAGGTAGCCGAGCCAGGTGACAACCGATGGCTCGTTGTGGGTTATCCAATGCTTCACCCTGTCCCCCAGGGCTTTAGAGACGACATCCGCGTATTCTGCAAAAGCCAGGGCGGTGTTGCGGTTTGCCCAGCCGCCCTCGTCTTGCAGGGCTTGGGGCAAATCCCAGTGAAAGAGGGTGATGAAGGGCGTAATTCCGGCTTCCAGCAGGGCATCTACCAGGTTGCTGTAAAAGTTCAGCCCTGCCTGGTTCACTTCTCCGCGCCCCTGGGGGAGGATTCGCGCCCAGGAAAGGGAGAAGCGATAGGCTTTTAGCCCCAGGCTCTTCATCAGTTCCACGTCTTCGCGCCAGCGGTGATAATGGTCGCAGGCGACATCGCCCGTATCGCCGTTAAAGACCTTGCCGGGGGTGTGCGAAAAACGGTCCCAAACCGATTCGCCTTTGCCGTCTTCGTTCCAGCCGCCCTCAATTTGGTAAGATGCTGTGGCAGCGCCCCAGGTAAATGAGGGGGGAAAATGCAAAAATTCAGTCATGGTTTTTCTCCTTGTTTGCGTAAAAAAACGCGCCAATATAGGCGCATTTTGGGTAGTGCCCCGGGCGAGAATCGAACTCACATCAGAGCCTTAGGAGTGCCCTGTTCTGTCCATTGAACTACCGGAGCATTCTTCGCATTATACTCTGGGTTGGCTTTTTAGAGACTCAAGCGTCACGCCGTGCGGGTTCACTTCTCGTTATAATGGGAAAAAAGGAGCGCGTGTGAAGAAAACCTCCAACTACTTGTGGGTCATCCTGTTACTGGTTTCTCTCTTTGGCATTCCTGCGTCCAAAGCCGCCGCCTCGCCCTCTGCCCTGCCCGCCGCCGGGGATTTGCTACGTTTTAATCACCTGCGGGTGGAAGATGGTTTACCCTCCGCTACGGTGCTGGGCATGTTGCAAGACCAACAAGGTTTTTTATGGTTCGCCACCTCGGATGGCATTGCCCGCTATGATGGTTACGAATTTAAATTATTTCGGCATGACCCCCGCAACGCCAACAGCCTCAGCAACAATAACACCTTTGCCATTTTAGAAACCCAGGACGGTAAAATTTGGGTCGGCACCGACCCCGGCGGGCTGGATTGCTACGACCCCCAAACCGACCTCTTCACTCACTATAGGCACGACCCTCAAAACCCCAATTCCCTGCCCAACGACAGCATCTGGTCTTTGCTGGAAGACGCGCAAGGCAACATTTGGGTCGGCACACGCGGGGGTTTAAGCCGCCTTAACCCGCAGGGTGGAACCTTTACCAACTGGCAGCCCAACCCGGAAGAGCCGAACAGCCTGGCGGGGGCGGTTGTTTATGCCCTATACGAAGACAAAGACTCCAAAATATGGATTGGAACCCGCTTTGGTTTGC